>JACDGE010000022.1 GCA_013815465.1 Alphaproteobacteria bacterium
CAATTATTGGAACAGGACACCGCCAGGGCCTTGATCCCTACCAATCCATTCAAAAGGCTCTTAACCCACAACTCAAGTTCTTACCTGCTTAACTCAGTCCCGCCTAAAGGGGGGTGAGTAGTTACAAATTTTATTAAATTTATAAATAAAATATAGGGATTTTCGCCCGCGAGGAATATGCAAGCTACATCAAAATTCTATGAGTGAATAGCTGGTGCTGCGCCCCCCTTCTAGGTTTGTGATTATTCCAGCCCCTCCAGTCGTAAGAATTCTCGTGAGGATTGCCAAAAAGGCTAGGCTAGGCTAGTCTGTTCTCAGAAATAATCTTTGTGAGCGATAAACGTAACTATGAAAATATCTCAAAAAGTTAAAAATATCCTTTCTCATTATGGAAGCGATTGTCCGGGCGTGAAAGCAAACTTGGCGCGGATCCTTATGCAGGGACATTTGGGGGGCACAGGAAATATGGTGATCTTACCCGTTGACCAAGGCTTTGAGCATGGCCCTGGCCGGAGTTTCGCCATCAATCCGGAGGCTTATGATCCCCTCTACCACTACCAAATGGCGATTGATGCGGGACTTTCTGCCTATGCCGCCCCTTTAGGGATGCTAGAGGCCGGTGCAGATACCTTTGCGGGAGAAATCCCCACCATTTTGAAAATGAATAGCTCCATCAGTCTTTTTCCCGGAGCGGATGAGGCAGACCAAGCCGTAACAGCTTCGATCGATGATGCCTTACGTTTAGGATGCTCTGCGATTGGCTTTACGATTTATCCTGGTTCTAACGCAACCCTTTATATGCTTGAGGAACTTCGTGAACTTGCGGAGCAAGCAAAATCAAGTGGTCTCGCCGTTATTGTATGGTCCTATGCCCGAGGAAATATGTCAAAAGAGGGAGAAACGGCTCTTGATACCATTTCTTATGGAGCTCATATTGCAGCCCTCATGGGTGCCCATATTATTAAGGTGAAGCTTCCCACAGAATTTTTAGAAAATGCCGACGCGAAGAAAGAATACATTGCTCATAAGGTTGATGTGAGCACTCAAACGGCTCGTGTTCGTCACGTCGTGGATGCCTGTTTTAAGGGGCGTCGTCTCGTGGTCTTTTCAGGCGGTGCTGCAAAAGGTTTAGAAGGCGTATATGAGGATGCAAAAGCGATCCGTGATGGGGGCGGGAATGGCTCGATCATTGGCAGAAATGCTTTCCGTAGACCTCGTGATGAGGCCATGAAGATGCTCGATACCTTAATCAAGATTTACCAAGGTAAAATGTGAGGGATAACAAATGAAAATCAGTGGAAATTCCATCCGCCCTGGCAATATTATTCAACACAAAAATCGTCTGTGGGTGGCGGTCAAAACCCAACACACCCAACCCGGTAAGGGCGGCGCTTATCTACAGGTCGAACTGAAAGATATCCGCGATGGCACAAAGCTTAACGAGCGATTTCGTTCATCTGAGTCCGTGGAACGGGTGCGCCTAGATGAAAAAGAATATCAATTTCTTTATGAAGAAGGGGATATGATTACCTTAATGGATATGGAAACATTTGAACAACTCAATGTGAACAAAGAAATTTTAGGCGATTCTGCCCCCTTTTTAAAAGATGGAATGATAGTCACAATTGTCTCCTATGAAGGTGAAATTGTGGGCGCCGAGCTCCCTGAGACTGTTGTGATGACAATCGTCGAAGCCGAACCTGTGGTTAAGGGACAAACCGCCTCTTCCTCTTATAAGCCAGCAATGTTAGAAAATGGTGCACGCATTATGGTTCCCCCTCATATTGGGTCGGGAACAAAGGTTGTCGTCAATACAGCAGATGGCACTTACGTTGAACGATCAAAAGAATAGGAAAATTTAGCCATGGCGAATCAGATGCGGATTGTTTCTCGGTCTCCCAATTTAAATGTCATGGCGAATGCCGCATTCTACGCTGCACGCGGTCTTGTTCGGGACTATGGGGAAGTTGAACACCTGCAAGTCTCCCGGAAAGGCCCAGGTGACTTTGTCTCAAATGCGGATAAAAAAGCCGAAAATAGCATTTACAAGGACCTCAAAAAAGCACGACCAACTTACGGATTTATTATGGAAGAAGGGGGAGAAATCCCTGGGGAAGAAGACTATACCTGGATCGTGGATCCCCTTGATGGAACAACAAATTTTCTGCATGCGATTCCCCATTTTGCCATTTCGATCGGTCTGCAAAAAGGCTCAGAGATGATTGCAGGTGTCATTTATGATCCGATTAAAGATGAGCTTTTTTACGCTGAAAAAGGTGGCGGAGCTTTTTTGAACGAACGACGCTTGCGCGTTTCTGCACGTCAGAGCCTTAATGATGCGCTTCTGGGAACAGGAATTCCCTTTGCCTCCCATACCCTCACGGATCGAGTCAAATTCCAAGACTCTTTGGAGCGTGTGATGCCCCATGTGGCTGGTGTACGTCGAATGGGGGCTGCTGCCCTAGATATGGCATATGTTGCCGCAGGACGCTATGAAGGATACTGGGAGTTGGGTATTAATTCCTGGGACATAGCCGCCGGAATTGTCTTGATCCAAGAAGCTGGTGGATATGTCTGTGACCTGATGGGCGGAGAGGATCCTTTTGGGACAAGATCCATTTTAGTAACAAATCAAGCGATGAATCAGCCTTTGAAGGATCTTTTGTTGCCTTGTTATCATTTAAGTGGTGATACACTTAAATAAGAGACTCTGCCTTCATACTATCCAATACCCCCCCAGACAAGGGGCTTATTCTTAAAACCTCAAGGATCCGTTAAGGGTCCCCAAGCGATCCCATACCCGAGGAACGCAACAAAGTTTTTTGCGCCTGCAATACTATGGCCTATACTGAAGGCAAGAAAGGAGTGGGAATTAAAAAAATAACTCCCTCCAAAATTAGAGATGAGTTTCGCCTTATTATGAGCATTAATTTTCCCTACCCCCACAAATTCATTCCCAAGCATAAAATATTTTGTTATTTGCAGCTGGATAAGAACGCCCCCAAAAGGATAGTTGCGCTCACCCTTTGCTGGATTGACAAAATAACCACCGCCGGTCGTGACTCTCCACTTGTCCCATGTCTTTTGCATCCATAGTGGAAATCTTCCAATACAGGTCCCATTACCAAGTCCCTTATCCGACTCGCCTGAGGGGAACGTAATTTTGGGATAAAGTGCAATGCTGGGAAGTGTTTCTGTTTCATGAACAAAGCGGTATTTAAGGCCAAGTTTTACATCCCCATATCCATAATGACGAGAGCCATGGTTAGGGGCTGCTAAGGTCGCAGGAATAACCGCATAAGCCTGCACGTCAGGGTAAACCCCAACGTTAGCCACTAAGGCCGGTGTATTGGTCGTACTTCCGTTTTTTGTTCGCGAGTGAAAAGAATGAAAATCTAAGGTAACACGCTCATAAGGCGTGGTTACGGGCGTATCCAGAAAGAATTCATCTGCTGTCGAAAACGTAATTTTTTTAGCCCAAGTGACGTGAGGGTAAGCATAGATGAGGAAAAAGATATATAGATAAGATAACTTTGGGTAGGTATTCCAGATCACATACATATTCCCTGTTTTCTTGTTGTTTTAGGTACCCTAACATAAACACAATGAGGAAGCTAATCCAGAAAAGTGTTCCCGATCTCCCAATCGAAGGTCCTTACCCAGCTGAAAATCGTAAGGGATCCCGAGATAGATTTCCTCAAAATCCCTTACGACCCACGACCCAGAGCTAGGCCCTATTCTCCTTTGATATGCAGCTCTTTCCCTATCCAATAGCTATACACCACCAACCACGCCTCATATGACTCCACTTTAAGCTCAAGAAAGAAAGCAATTGAACGCCCTTTAAGGCCGAGAACCGTGGCCGAATGGCCGGGAGGCGAGTTCATCGGCAAACGAAGGGGCATCTCTTTGCTTTTCTTTTGGATAGGAGTTGAAAAAATCTGCTTATGTAGGTAACTTGGACATAGCCATGGTTCTCCTTAGTTTTGGTTAAGGTTATCGTGGTTAGTGACGGGTGGATTGTCGAGATCCGCTCGTCACGTTTACAACTTAGCACAAATTTTAGAGAGTGCAATCTCTTTTTTATATCGTTTCACATTCAATACATCTTAATTATAGACAACACCTAATCAGCTGTTTTTACAATGGACTTTTTAGATCCTGGATCAAGCCCTGATGGTATGGACTTCGTCCATAAAAATGAGATCCCCGATCAAACCCGGGATGACAGGTTGAGAGGTTGGAATCCCGATAATAAACACCGTTTGAGCACACAACCTATTGATTATAGAAAAAAACCCCTGACGCTGTCATCCCGGGTTTGATCCGGGATCTCAAAATTATTCCCACTCCGTCCAAAACCATCATATGGGCTATGTCCAAATGTAACACTATTTGGTGGATGGGTGAGGGGTCTTTATTGACAAAGTACGTAACATATTCATATGGACACTCCCCTCAAACTCACTTAAGCTTTTAGAACGTTAATCGAAAGAGAGATCAGTATGTCGAAGAACTTTTTCACCCTATTAATTTTTTTAATAAGCACAAACAGCGTCTTCATGAGACCAGATCCCGCACACAGCAGTTATTGTTCCCACCGAGAGGATGAGTGCAAGAAAAAATGTAAAGCTGAAAAGGATAAATTTATAGAAGAAGCAGAAAAAATGTGTGTGGGAAATGATATAGAAGAAGAAGTCATAGCAGAAGCTTTATGTATGGTTGATAGTGTAGACACCAACATGCACGAATGTCATGAAGCCTGCGCCGCTGCCCGGCGTAAGTGTAACGAGGGACATCCTGAATCCGTAGTGGAAGATAAATCCGAAAGGCTGGAAGGAAAAGTCAACACCCTCGAGAATCAGCTGCACCAATTAGAACATAGGCATCGGTACCTGGAACATGAGCAGAGGCGTCATTTTGAGGAGGAGAAGGAACCATCCGAAACAAAACCTTAATTCTTCCCGTCAGAAAGGTGCGTAAGGTGTTCCTTAGAAAGCCCCGTCACGCCAGAAATAACCTCTAAATCTATATTTTTCAAAAGCATAGCCTTTGCGATCTCGAGATTCCTTATTTCGATACCCTTTTCCATCCCTTTCTCCATTCCCTTCTCCACTCCATCATCATAGGCTGCATCTAGGGTCCCCTGATGAGACCAGTCATACTTTTCTTGCTGATCGTAACTGAAGAGTTGCTGCTCATTCCAGGAACAGCGATTAAGTGCCTCGTAGGCTTTTTCTATAACGTTATCGTTGCCAATAATTTTGGGAAGATCTTTTTCTGAGGTTTCGTTGGCATGCTTAAAAAAATACATCCACTTTTCAACAACATCTTGTAACTCATTGATATATTTATTAAACTTCGGCAGTTCAAGGAATGTGAATGAAAATCCTATTAAATCATTTTCATGAGTTTCATTATCCAAAATCACATGATCGGACTTGAACATCTTTTTATTCGGAAACATCACGAAATCCGTAATGGCGAGGAAAATCACTTCCTTTAGCTCGTGATATTCATCCCCCACCCGGGTTTGGGAAATATAGGCTTTAGCGGCATAATATTGTGCTCGCTTTTCAAAGCCCCTTTCTTTAGCAACTTGCATTTCAACAATATATTGATGGCCCGCTTCATCCCGGCACAAAATATCCACAAGACTCGTTTTGAGGACATTTACCTCAGGAGCTTGGGTTGCCTTGAGGAAGGTAACGTCAACGATAGGCTTTTTTTCCTTAAATGTAATCATGTCATTGATAAAGTGGATTAAAATGTCCTTGTTTCGTTCCGTTCCAAAGATTGTCTTGAAGGCATAATCATTTTTTGTTTCGTTCCGTTCCAAAGATTGTCTTGAAGGCATAATCATTTTTTGGGTCAAGGAATTTTGAAATCATGGTGAATCCTATTTGTTTCAATGGTCACTCTTAGTGTATCTTATATTTTAAAGTGGACGCAAGGACTTACTTTCGATGTTAAATTTACTTTATTAAAGTGATAATTAATATAATAATTTTAAAGTTATTTTTCCCTCACCTCAATCTCCACGCGAATCGCTTCGAAAAGCGGCTCAATCCCTTCAACAATCGATCCCCCTGCTTGAGCAAGATCAGGACGTCCACCACCGCCTTTTCCCCCAATGTGAGGTACAACTTTTCGGATTAAATCGACTGCATTGAAGAAGGACAAAAGGTCTGGACTGACAGCAATAACGAGAGAAACCTTTCCCTCCATTTCGCAGACGACAGCAAAAATGCCTGATTTAAATTCACCCTTCAGCTCGTCCACAATGGGCTTGAGATCTTGCGGAGGAATATCCTTTAAGTGCCGTTTAAGAAAGGGCACACCGTTGACCATCTCTGGCTTCACGCTCTCACCACTCCCTCCCGATGTGGCCAGGCGTTGGCGCAGAGATTGGAGCTCTTTCTCGAGTCCTTTCCGCTCTTCCATCAGTTGGGTGACCTTTTCCAAAACCGTATGGGGGGTCGTCTTCAGTTGATCCGCCAGCTTCGTGATCGTATGGCTTTGCCCCAGGGCAAACCCTTCAGCACCAGGGCCGGTCAAGGCTTCAATCCGGCGGATCCCCGCTGCAATGCCTGATTCAGAGATGATCTTAAAATAGCCAATATCGCCCGTGCGATTCACGTGTGTTCCCCCACAAAGCTCAATGGAAAAGGGTTCATTGATGGCCTCGCCCATGGAAACCACCCGTACCTCTTCACCATATTTTTCTCCAAAAAGAGCCATGGCCCCTTCCTTCGTCGCTTCATCGGGCGTCATGAGGCGTACATTAACGGCTGTATTTTTGCGGATCTGCTCATTCACCAAGTCTTCAGTTATATGGAGTTCTTCAGGGGTTAAGGCCTTCTGATGACTAAAATCAAAACGCAGACGGTCAGGAGCCACGAGTGATCCTTTTTGGATCACATGAGGCCCTAATTGCTTGCGCAAGACTTTATGCAGAAGATGGGTTGCGGAATGATTCGCTTTGAGCAGTATTCGTCTGTCCTCAAGAACATTCAAATGAACTGATTCTCCCTTTTTAAATTCTCCTTCAACAACGCGGCCCATATGAACGATGAAGTCACCCAGCTTGCGTTGGGTATCCTCAACTTCCATTTTTCCTGTGGGAGAGGTGATTATACCTGTATCCCCCATTTGCCCCCCGGATTCTCCATAGAAAGGCGTTTGGTTGGTGACCAATGCAACAGAGTCCCCTGCTTTCACAGAGCTCACTTCTTTTCCATCCTTTACCAGCGCGTCAACAATACCTTCCGCAGACGTTGCTTTATAACCAAGAAATTCTGTGCTCCCCAATCGGTCCCTGACTTCAAACCAAACCCGGTCTGTCTTGTTTTCCCCGGAGCCTGACCAAGCGGCTCTTGCGTCCGCTTTTTGCTTTTCCATGGCTCGGTTAAATCCTGCAATGTCCACGGATTTTCCTAAGCCTCGCAAAACATCTTGGGTTAAATCTAGAGGGAAGCCATAGGTATCATACAATTTAAACGCTACCTCTCCCGGAAGCAGATCTTTAACCTTATGGGATTCTTCAGAAAGAAGCCTGAGCCCCTTTTCTAAGGTGTAACGAAAGCGCTCCTCTTCCAGGTTTAAGGTTTCGATCATATGAGGGGTCGCAGGGATAAGTTCAGGGTACGCGCTTCCCATCTTTTCGATGAGTGTGGGCACTAATTTCGCCATGAGGGCGCCTTTGTACCCCAGAAGCTGTACATGACGCATAGCCCGACGCATGATGCGTCTCAGCACATAGCCGCGACCCTCATTGCTGGGAAGAATGCCATCAGCAATTAGAAAGCAGCTGGAACGCAGATGGTCCGCAATAACTCGATGGGAATCACGATAAGCGCCACTGGCTTTTGTTTGGGTGATGTCTTCGGATGCGCTGATAATCGCTTTGAAGATATCTGTATCAAAGTTATCATGCACACCTTGCAGCACAGCTGCAATGCGCTCAATGCCCATGCCTGTATCAACAGAAGGTTTCGGCAGAGAAACCATCTCTCCGCCACCTAATTGCTCATATTGCATAAAGACAAGGTTCCAGATTTCGACAAACCGATCCCCTTCCGCATCGGGGCTACCGGGAGGGCCACCGGGGATATGGGCACCGTGATCATAGAAGATCTCGGAACATGGCCCACATGGTCCTACATCTCCCATCGTCCAAAAATTTTCAGCTTTTTCCGAAATACGAATAATCTTTTCATCCGGAAGATGGGCGATCTTCCGCCATAGGGTTGCAGCTTCCTCATCCTCACTATAAACAGTTATTGTAAGCTTTTCAGGCGAAATGCCCCACTCTTTGGTAAGAAGCGTCCACGCATGCTCAATGGCCACATCCTTGAAATAATCACCAAAAGAAAAGTTCCCCAGCATTTCAAAGAAGGTGTGATGGCGCGCTGTATGGCCGACATTCTCAAGATCATTATGTTTTCCGCCCGCGCGGATACATTTTTGAGCCGATGTGGCTCGCGTAAATCCCATATGTTCTTGGCCTGTGAACACATTCTTAAACTGAACCATGCCCGAATTGGTGAAGAGAAGGGTAGGATCATTATGCGGCACAAGAGAGCTGGACGGAACATGGGTATGTTCTCGATTGGTAAAATATTCTAAAAAGAATGACCGAATATCTGCGGTGGTTATCATCGTTTTAATCCTATTTTTTTCTGTATTCAGTCAACCTTCAAGATCCATTATTCATGTATCCCTCTTTTATGACAAGATTTTTTTAGATCCGGGATCAAGTCTGGGATGACACCATCGGAGTTTTGTGCGACTTTTTCACGTCAACGAGTTGAAGCAATTGAGCTTCCTTTTTCTCAACCTGTCATCCCAGACTTGATCCGGGCTCTAAAAAACCTTTTTTAACAGCAACCCTAAGCCGCCGTATCCTCTGGCATATCTCCAACCAAGAGCTTTTCAGCAACAACTCCTATGTTCGCGCGTATAGCGTCTTCAATTTCCTTCGCCACAGTTGGATTCTCTTTCAAAAACAACCGAGCATTGTCTCTGCCTTGGCCAATGCGTTGGCTTTTGTACGAATACCAAGACCCTGACTTTTCGACAAAATTGGCTTTAACCCCTAAATCGATCAGCTCGCCTGTTTTGGAAATGCCTTCCCCGTACATAATATCGAATTCAACCACCTTAAAAGGAGGTGCCATCTTGTTTTTCACGACTTTTACACGAGTTTGGTTACCCACAACTTCATCCCGGTCTTTAAGAGCGCCGATGCGGCGAATATCCAAACGAATTGAGGCATAAAATTTGAGTGCATTTCCACCGGTCGTTGTTTCTGGGCTTCCAAACATTACGCCTATTTTATGACGGATTTGGTTAATAAAAATGACCATACAGTTTGTTTTAGAGATAGAGCCGGTGAGTTTCCGTAAGGCTTGGCTCATCAGACGCGCTTGCAATCCGACATGGGTATCACCCATTTCTCCTTCAAGCTCAGCCCGCGGGACAAGGGCGGCGACGCTGTCAATCACCACGATGTCCACGGCGCCGGAACGAACAAGCGTATCGGCAATTTCAAGTGCTTGTTCTCCTGCATCCGGCTGAGAGATCAAAAGCTCGTCCGTGTTCACCCCCAGTTTGCGGGCATAAATGGGGTCAAGGGCATGCTCTGCATCCACAAAGGCGCAGATACCACCCGCTTTTTGGGCCTCTGCAACAACATGGAGCGCGAGGGTTGTCTTTCCTGAACTTTCTGGACCATAGATTTCGATAATGCGTCCTTTGGGGAGCCCACCGATTCCAAGGGCGATATCTAACCCTAAGGATCCGGTAGAAATAGAAGAGACATCGGAAACGCTTTCGCGTTGTCCGAGCCGCATAACCGAGCCTTTTCCAAATGCCTTTTCAATTTGTCCTAATGCGGCTTCAAGAGCTTTTTGCTTATCCATAACTGACCTTCCTTCTCGTGTTAACTTTACTTCTATATTTCATAGCTGACGCGTGAACGCAATTCTAATTTATAATACATTTTGCTATAGGGTAAGAGGGATTGTTTTAAACTCTAAAAATCGCCCTTTTATCACCCCGTCTACCTTAATATTTTTTTAATAGATTTTTTTTATACTATGTAAGATAGGCCACCAAATATCCAGATAAAGGATTGAGATAATGAAAAAAATAGCAACGTTTATGGTAGCTTTAGTTTCTCTATCTGCAAGGATTGAGGCGTTGCCTAAAGCAAGTTTAGAATGCCCAGACCCAACTGATATAAAAAAAACTCTAGATGAGTCAGCTGATGATTTAAAAAAGAAAATGCATCAGCAAATCGCTCTCCCTTCCAACAGATCACAGACGCCAGGATCTATAGCAGGAGCAGTTGAGAAAGCCGTAAGATCAGGGACTCTTACGTTTAGCTATGAAGGGAAAGCCATACACGGAATTAAAACGCCAATTAATGGGGCGTGTCCATATACAATAGAGGGACAGCTCACCCCTTTTGTTACATTTCAATATCACTAATCTAGCCTGAGTTAGCGGGTAGCACTTAAGCCAAAACGCTTTTCTACTTCATTAAAAATCACTCGAGATAGGGTGTTAATATCTAAAAGAGCATTAACAGCAACGCAACGATGGGGGTTTTTTTCTAAGACCTCTTTGTACCCTCTTTCAACACTGCGGTGGAAGTCGAGAGAAAATCTCTCATATCGATCTTCGCCTCCTTCTCGAAGAGCGGTCCGTGCGAGTCCTAATTCAGGACTTAATTGAAAAATGAATGTCAAATCAGGCTCTAAATTTCCCACGGTAAATTTATTAAGCGCGTCAATCGACTCAAAACCAAGTTTATGGCCATATCCTTGGTAAGCCATGGTTGAATCCATAAACCGATCGCATATCACCCACGTTCCCCCTTCTAAATAAGGAAGAATACGTTTTTGCACGAGTTCTGCTCTGGCCGCACTCATGAGAAGGGCTTCTGCTTTGGGCGTCCATCGATCTCCCTCCCCCTTGAGGATTAAATGACGAATTTCTTCACCGCTCTTTGTGCCTCCAGGTTCACGCAACTGAACGACATCCATATCCATTTTCAGGAGTGTCTGATAAAGAAATGCACTTTGTGTGCTTTTTCCACTGCCCTCCCCTCCTTCAAAGGTAATAAAGGGAGAGTTGCGATTTGTCATGAACTATGTTTTCCATACAAGAGGTAGTGAACAGAGTTGCTAATTCTTTGAAAAAATCCATCTTGCTCTATATCCTTTGCTACGAGGAGAGGAATTTTTTCGACGCCCTTTTCAGGAAAAGTTATTTCTATTGTTCCAACCTCATCTCCTGCTTTTAAGGGGGCAGCAATC
This sequence comes from Alphaproteobacteria bacterium, assembly GCA_013815465.1. Lineage (GTDB taxonomy): Bacteria > Pseudomonadota > Alphaproteobacteria > UBA9655 > UBA9655 > UBA9655. The sequence continues at coordinate 11,325 of JACDGE010000022.1, forward strand.
GGCGCATCATAAATGATTTTAACCTTTAAATCCTTCCGTTGGGTCCGAGGAAGAGTTCGAATGATTTCCTTTCCAGCAACGAGCTGAACCGTTTTTTCAGCTCCTCCCCATACATCAGCCACATCAACAGCATCACCTTTTCCAAAGATTTTATAATTTTTAAAGTAATTGAAACCCCAGTTCATGAGCGTTGTCGCTTCCTGATCTCGCGCATTCATGGTGGGAAGACCATTGATAACCAAAATAAGGCGACGATCCCCTTGCTTGGCGGACGTCACACTTCCGTATCCCCCATCATCCGAGTGACCGGTTTTTACACCATCTGCTCCCATATTTTTGTAAAGAAGCGTATTTCTGTTGCCCTGTTTAATATTGTTGTATTCAAATTCTTTAACCGCATAATATTTTTCATATTCTTTAGGAAAATCACGGATCGTTCTTTCGGCCATAAGAGCGAGATCTTTTGCCGTACTGAAGTGCCCTTCTGCTGGCCAACCTGAAGAGTTCACAAAGCTTGTGTCTTTAGCTCCCATTTCATGAGCCTTCTGGGTCATTTCTTCCGCGAAAGCTGCTTCCGTTCCAGCAACCCCTTCGGCGAGAACAAGACACGCATCATTACCCGATTGAACAATCACGCCATAAAGTAGATCCTCAACGGAAACGTTGGAATTAATTTTAACAAACATTTTTGAGCCACCCATCCGCCAAGCTGATTCGCTCACATGGAGCAGGTCATCCAGCTTAATATCACCACTTTTAAGACGCTCAAAAATAAGGTGGGCTGTCATAATTTTTGACATGGAAGAAGGCGCCATTTGTTGGTCCGCATTCTTCTCTAAAAGAACTTCACCTGTCTGTAAATCAACCATATAGGCTTGCCTAGCTTGCACATCAATGGCGGCCGTGGCCGGAGTTGTAAAAGCTAGTATTAAGCTTATAGCGACTAATATATTATACATTTTTTATTTTCCTTTAACGTTGAATCACAATTCGTGAGATAAGATGCCCCGCATTCACAAGTTGGTCAAGAAGTTGATTAGCCTCAGACATGCTAGCGAGAGGACCAAGACGGGCTGCGTAAGGCTGTGGTCCTCTATTTTTTATGATCCCTAAGGGAGAATCGGCAAATCCATCCAAAGATCGAGAAACGGACTGGGCCTTGGCGTAGGTTTCATATTCCCCGACATAAACAAAAATTCCCGTTGCGGGCCGAGCCTCTAGTTTGACAGGGAGGGGAGATGGGTTTGTGATAGGAGCAGGCGCTTCAGCCATGACGACAGATTCAACGAAAGGAGTCTGAGCTGCTTCCCTAGGTCCTGGAACAGGGGCTCGCGTTACTATAATGGGAGCCGGGGGAGGTGAATTTTCATAACCGTCATTCCCTTCTAACGCTTCAAAAAGAGTCTCGGGATCAGATACTTTCGGTGTTACAAAGGGTGCTGCAGCAGCAACAGGAAGCACCGCACGAGAGATAGGGGGGGAGGAGACTGGCGCTTGAGCCACCATCACTGTTGAGGGATGGAGTCCATTTAAAGCCAAGCTTTCCGGCACGAGGGTTTCTACCCGCACCTTTGTAAGCCCTTGGCGTTCAAAACCCAAAAGCTGGGCACTTCTTCGAGAAACATCGATGATACGCCCGGGTATAAAAGGACCCCGATCATTGACTTTGACGATGAGCTCTCGCCCATTTTCAAGATTCGTGACTTTTGCCATACAGGGAAGGGGAACGGTTTTATGGGCGGCCGTTATCCCATTCATATCATATCGCTCTCCCGTTGCTGTAGGGCGACCATGAAACACATCCCCACCCCCATAGAGAGAAGCGGTGCCTTCTTCCACATACTCATAATGGGGTTGAGGATAGTACCACACCCCTTTAATTTGATAGGGGCGGCTTGTTGCTTTTTTGGGGGCCATAGTCATACAACCCTCTCTCGTGCAGAACTGAAGAACCTCAGGATCGCTTGCACAAGCCGTGAGCAACAAGCATAACCCGATGCAAGCTACAATTTGAGAGAATTTTTGTTCCACAAGTTAGACCTTTTTAATCTTTATGCTAACCTAATTCACTCTTAAATATTCTGCAAGTGGCGAGATGGAAAGAAGGCCTCAGGAAGAGAGTAGAAAGGCAATAAGACTATTCAACCTCAGCCGTCCCTCAAAAGTTGGGATGAGATGAGTATCTGTTCTTTTTAACAGGCCTTCTTTTTCCAGAAGGTCAAGAGCGGGAGGACGATAAGCCTGATGTATTTCTAAACCCGTTTCTTCCTTAATACGCTTGACCTCTAGGCCTTTTGTCAATCGTAGCCCCATCAGTGTTAGTTCCTGAAGCTTTTCAAGGGGGGAAAGGAGCAGAGATGTTTGGAGGCCATGACCGCGCGCTTCCACACTCTCAAGCCATGTTTCTGGGGCCTTATAACGGGTTGTAGCCCACTTCTCACCTTCAGAGCTTATCCTACCATGGGCTCCTGGTCCGATACCTATATAGTCATCAAAATTCCAGTAAAGAAGGTTATGGCGACATTCCTGAGTCGGCTGAGCATAATTAGAAACTTCATAGGCTGGAATCCCCGCGGCCTGCATCAGCTCTTCTGTCATTTCATAGAGAAAGGCTGCAGGATCATCTTCCAGGGTCATTTTCTCACCCCGTTGAGCCCGGGTTGCAAAAACGGTTTGTGGCTCAATCGTTAGTTGATAGAGAGAAAGATGCCCCCTGGCAAAGGTAAGCGCCTCTAACAACTCTGCCTTCCATGATGCGGAGGTTTGATCAGGACGGGCGTAAATCAAATCAAAAGAAAAGCGAGAGAAATAGGTGGTGGCAATCTCTAAGGCCTTGAGAGCCTCCGCTGCGGAGTGGCGCCTCCCCAGAAAAGAGAGGGCCTGATCATCAAGGGATTGAATACCCATGGAGAGGCGGTTAACACCCCCCTCCCGAAATCCTTTGAAACGCTCTGCTTCAACAGTGCTGGGATTTGCCTCAAGGGTGACTTCCAAATCATCTGTTGTGCGGAAAAGGGATTTCACCTTCTCTAGAAGAGCCGCCACCGTCTCCGGCTCCATCAGGGACGGCGTACCACCTCCAAAAAAGACACTCACAAGGGGTCTGTTTTGCTGGTTTTGAGCGGCATTCTCTAGCTCCCTCAAGAGCGCCGCCTTCCACCTTTTTTGATCAATTTTCTCTCTGACATGACTATTAAAGTCACAATATGGACATTTCGATAAACAAAAGGGCCAATGGATGTATAGGCCTAGAGGATTCGGGTTCATGAGGTTATATCATACATTTTGGTTTCTTAGGTTCCATCTATTTTTGCGGCATTCGAGCAATTTTGTTCAACGTAGACCTCTTTTCGGTTGCCCACCTTGATGCCAAGGATTTTGGACACGCCGTCCTCGATACTGCTTATAATATGGTATTCCCCCACTCTGTACTTCCAGAGTGAATCAAAACGGGAACCTTTTAAGACTTCACCAACACTGCGGGAATCGTCTGAGTTCGGCCAGCCCGGACATCTTCGACTCTTTTCTCAGAGAGGTAGATGTTTTCAATTTCATCGAGGTGTTCGACGATGGCTTCCTTAACATAAAACGATTTGGTTCGGCCCGTTCGAGCGGCTAAAGATTTGAGCCGATTTTCTATCTCAAGTGGTAATCGGATTGAGTAGGTCATAGCACTCGCTCCTATAAATGTAATGCATATAATACAGGCTAATCTTTCCTGCAGTACTTTGCAAGCTGAATTTATAAGCCATTTTCAACCTTTTTCACTCACGAGCGGCCCCTCAATTCCCCCGTGCAAGAATACGAAGTCGCCGATCCATAACCGTCATCATGGCAAAATCCACGATTGATGCATTCATTACATCCACTAGAGTGGATTCCACATCCGCACTGTGAAGGACATTCTCTATAATACGGCCATCTTTTGTGAAAAGACGTTCCAGGGGCTTGCCAGACTTTAAAACCTTTTTCGTAAGGGCAATTTGATTGAGGTAAAAATCTTCTACCAATGTATTCGATGCATCTTGACTCCAGTGATTTTCTCCGAAAAGACCCTGGGCTGTCTGACGAAGCCATTCAAACCCTAATTGTTGACCCAGTGCAAAGTAAACTTTTGCCACAACCTTAACCTCTAATTGTAATTCTTTACTTAGAAGAATGATATCCGGTACAGATACAAGGGAATTTAAGGTGATTAATCGTTGCGCAAGTGATTCAGAAAGGCCCAACTGTTTATACTCTTCAAACTTTTCTTCATAAGCTTTGTATTTCTTTGGGGGAAAAAAAGAATCTAAGTCCTCTCGCAAGGATAAAAAATCTGGTTTAAAGAAATGAATAACTTCTTCCACACTTCGATCCTTAGCATCAAATCTTATAAACCAATCTGTCATTCGCTTAACATTTTCATAGATGGTAAGCATTAATTCTGCTTGGAATGAGGTGGACAGGGTTTCCAAGGATTCGAGATCACGCCAAAGAGAAATAAGATCGAAAAGATCGCGGACAGTAAAATAAGCCTTTGCCACATCAACACCCTTAACCCCCAGTTGACGCCTCATTTCATGAACAAATGTAATACCCATACGATTAATAAGGCTATTGGTAAATAACGTGACCGTAATTTCTCTTCTCAGCGGATGACTTAATATTTCGTGCTGATAGGGTTCTTGCAAACGATCAGGGAAATAACTTAAAAGTCGCGGTTGCAGAATCTCTAAGTCCGGGAGCTCCGATTGAATTAAGTGATGATTCAAGGAAATCTTAGCATAAGCCAGCAAAACCGCTAACTCAGGTCTCGTCAGCCCCTGTTTGTCAGCCATGCGACGCGCTATTTCCTTTTCATCGGGCAAACCCTCCAATGCTCGATTGAGCAACCCCTCACTCTCCAAATCTCGAATGAGACGAGCTTGCTCATCTAAAAGCTTATAGCCTTGGACGTGCATGAGACTAATCACTTGGTTTTGCCAGAAGTTATCCTTCAAAATCAATTGAGCCAAATCATCTGTCATGTCCTTGAGCAAAACATTACGTTCCTCAAGAGTTAACTCCTTTTTCTTCATCACGAGGCCCAGAAGAATTTTTAGATTAACTTCGTGATCGGAACAATCAACGCCTGCTGAGTTATCGATGGCATCCGTATTCAGCCGGCCCCCATTTTTAGCATATTCAATCCGCCCCTCTTGGGTGACGCCTAAGTTTGCCCCTTCTGCGATAACGCTGGCCCGCACATGGATGCCATCAATACGGAGAGAATCATTCGCGCGGTCTCCCACATCATTGTTTGATTCACTGCTCGATTTAATGAAGGTTCCAATGCCCCCAAACCATATAAGGTCAACGGAAGCTTTTAAAATGTAATGAATCAAATCGGCGGGGGTTAAATTTTCCTCACGTATCCCAAAAAGAGTTTTCATTTCCAGCGTTATTTCTATGGCTTTGGCTTTACGATCAAAAACACCCCCACCTTTCGAAATTAAGTCTGGGTCATAGTCTGTCCATGAGGAATGGGGCAGGTCAAAGAGACGTTTTCTCTCTCTATAGCTAACCGCAGGCTCTGGGGAGGGATCAATAAAAATATGCATGTGGTTGAAAGCAGCTACAAGTTTTAAATGTGTAGAAAGCAACATGCCATTTCCAAAAACATCACCCGCCATGTCTCCAATGCCCACCACTGTGATTTGTTCCTTATTGGCATCCACTCCCATTTCACGAAAATGACGTTTGACAGATTCCCATGCGCCCCGTGCCGTGATGCCCATTTTTTTGTGGTCGTAACCTGAGGAACCACCGGACGCAAAAGCATCATCAAGCCAAAAATTATAGTCTTTAGCAATTTGGTTAGCAAAATCAGAAAAGGTAGCCGTGCCCTTATCTGCCGCTACAACTAAATAAGCGTCATCTTCATCCCAGCAAATAACATTTTGAGGAGAGATAACCTTACCTCCTTTAATATTATCCGTAAGATCTAAAAGCCCCCGCATCATGGTCTCATAACAAAAAACCACTTCATTCATAAGCGAAAGAGCGGGATCGTCCTTTGAAGGAGGATGCTTAATAATAAATCCACCTTTTGATCCCGTCGGTACGATAACTGCATTTTTTACCATTTGGGCTTTCATTAATCCGAGGACTTCCGTCCGGAAATCTTCCCGTCGGTCAGACCACCGAATCCCTCCTCGAGCTACTTTACCTCCTCGCAGATGAATCGCTTCAACACGCGGTGAATAGATAAATATTTCATACTTTGGTCGAGGCAAAGGCATCTCATCAATGGCTCTAGAGTCAATTTTAAGGGAGAGATAGGGTTTTTGTTTTCCATCTTCTACTTGATAATAGTTCGTTCGTAGGGTTGAACGGATAGCATTTACAAACTTATTAAGAATACGATCTTCATCCAAAACAATGACATCCTCAAGAAGCGTTTTTATTTTAAGTAAAATTTCTTCCTGGGCTCTAACTCTGTCTTCCTTACAGCTTGGATCAAATTTGTATGTAAAAAGTTGAATCATGACATGACAAATACGGGGATATTTAGCAAGTGTTTCTTCCATATAAGCCTGACTAAACGTCACTTGAAGCTGACGCAGATATTTAGCATAAGTCCGAATGAGCTGACATTCTTGCCAGTTTAGATTTGCTCTGACGATAAGCCGATTAAAGGCATCATTTTCTATTTTCTCGCGCCAAATAAGGCTTAATGCCTCCAAGAAATAATCACGAAAATGTTCGAGTTCAACCGCGTCCCCTTCTTGGGTTTTCATGTCAAAATCATGAATCCAAATATTCTTATGATGTGAAAGGGTGACAACAAAAGGAATATCACTCAAAACCTTAAAATTCATATTTTCCAAAATGGGCAAGACGTGGGAGAGAGAAATGGGCTTCTCCAGTGCATAGACCGTAAGCCTGACATGACTGTTGTCTTTTCCCTTCCGATGGGTTAACGACGCATGAAATTGCGAATGATCAAGCGCTTTTTCAATTTCCTCAATATCTATGATAGCTTCATCTGGCGTGAAACGCTCTTGATATCCTCCGCTAAAGGCACTTCCATACTTCTCCAAAAGGTGAGAGCCCTTTGCTTCTCCATACAAAGTGATAAGAGCCTGACTCAAATGATCCCGCCATGTTAACGAAGCTTCAAGCAGTTCATCCTCAATCGCTTTTAGATCATAAGAGTGAACCCTTTTATGAAGGAAATTTAGGGTAAAATGGATACGTGCAAAAGCCATTTCCCCAAATTGGGTTTGCCAATTTGTGACCGTCCCTTGCAAGGCTTTTTCGAGAATATCTATCATTTTATTCCTGAGGGCACTATCATAACGCTCTCGCGGAACATAGACTAAGCAAGAAAAAAACCTCTCAAACCGGTCTTCACGAATAAAAATAGTCAGACGTTGACGATTCTGAAGCTGAAGAACACCCATACATGTTTCAAATAACCATTCCTCAGAAGCTTGAAAGAGTTCGTCTCTCGGCAAAGATTCCAAAATATGAATTAAGGACTTTCCATCGTGCCATTGTTCAGAAAAGCCAGACCGCTTCAAAATATTTGAAACTTTCCGCCGTAATAAAGGAATGTCCCACACACTTTTGTTGTAAGCAACCGATGTAAAAAGACCAATAAACTGGTGAAGACCTATAATTTTTTTATCCTTATCGAGTTGCTTAATCGTAATGGAGTCCATAGGATCTCGCCGATGAACAAGAGAATTCTCACTTGTCTTCGTAATTAACATGGGATGAGAGTCAAGAATCTGTCGACGATTTATGGGTGAAAATTCTACCCCCTTAAAAATATGCGCAATTTCTTGTTTTAAAGGATCTCTTAAAATACCTAACCCTTTTATGGGAAGAAGAGAGTTCTTGAGGGTACTTTGGCCAGAAGCAAGGGCATATTCACAATAGCCAAGGAAAGTAAAATGGTTATCTTCAATCCATTCCAGAAAAGCAATGGTTTCTTCTAACTCTTCCGCAGGTATTAAAGGAGGGTTGTTTTGCAAATCCGCTATAACTGTCTGAAGCTGCCCTCGCGTAAGTCTCCAATCTTCCACAGCAGCTTTTACATCTTGAAGAGCAAGAATAACTTCATCTTCTAGTGCCTTGAGTTTCTCAGGCGAGAAAGCTCCTAAAATTTCACAATGAATAAGAGATTCATAATTTCCTTTACGTTCTTCCTGATTAGGGGGAAAAACCGCTTTCAAATGATGAGCGCCGTCCCTCTCTATTTTCATGACAGGATGAGTCACCAAATGGGTAGAATACCCCAATCCATTAATGGCCCCTATCACAGAATCCACGAGAAATGGCATATTATCGTTAATAATTTCCACAATAGTTTGAGAACAAGGATGATCTTTTAGCTCTTGTTTCCGATTATAAACCCGAATTTTGATAGCACCCGGGGTGCGAGTAAGACAAAATTTCCACGTGTCCAAAAGAGAGGATTCGAGGGATTCAAGAGAAACTTCTAGCAAATCTTCCAAAGCTACATTTGCGTAATAGATTTTAGAAAAAACGGCGGCAGATTCCTTAAGTGCCGGGGGCACTTTCAGGATGATGCTTTCTGCAATAGCATCCAGAATTTGCTGGCGATTTGTTTCGTGAGTGGGTTGATGCTTCGTCATTGGGCTCTCTTTGCTTAGTTCTCATTTTTTAGTATGCCAAAAAAGGATGAGAAACGCCAAGGATTTTAGGCTTCGTTAGCCATTTTGTGGGAAGGGGCTTTATTCCTTCACTTGTTTTTATGGTCCTGTTTTTGGGGGCTCATCTTCGGTGGTTTCTTCTGAGGCGGGTAATTCTGTACTCCAGCAGGCGGCGTGACGCATATCGCAGAGGGATCCTCTTTACACCAATGATTGCATATTTCCGCGGGATTATCTGGGGCGTCACTCTCACGGTACCATTGCCCGAAGAATTGAGGGTCGCGCAAGCTGGTTGGCCCTGGACCAGTAGACGCACACCAACTATCACACCCAAATTTGGTCCAGGCCCAACTATTGATACAGTACCGGCCTGACTTCCCCTTATGGAGCCCATCAGCGATGGTTCCTTTCCATCCACACAAACAATATCCCCACGCAAAAACAGGGCTAGTATTGGAGAAAAGTAGGGTGAGAGTTCCCACGACAACCAGACACATGGATTTCGCGGACAAAAAATTTTTAAACATGTTGATCTCCTTCTATTTTGATTTCGTATAACCATCATCCCTGACTGGGGTTAAATGATGGTTAACAAAATCAACTATTTTAGAAGAAGCTTCATGCACGGTGAGTCAGAAATGCCCGGGAAGCTCCTGTGAAAAGGTATCCTCTCACCTATACGATACCGAGCTTGTTTTATCCCCTATGTTCTTGGGTTTTTATGGTGGGGTATGTTACTGGAGCGGGCGAAGGGATTTGAACCCTCGACTTCAACCTTGGCAAGGTTGCGCTCTACCCCTGAGCTACGCCCGCATCGTTAAAAAAATTAACTAGGGCCATCATAACCAGGATCAGGATCTTTTCAAGAGAAAAATGCATATCGGATTGTTCTACCCTGACTCCTTAAATTCCCCCTCTATGTAAAAAAGTTTGGTTTGATAACTTTATGCAAAGAAATGTCTGGCTCCTGGGTAATAATGAAACCTTTTCCTACTAGGTGCTCGTCAGAAAACAAGTGAACCACCAAAAGCTTCTAAATAAAATTCCTCATGGGTGAAAACATCTAAGCCTCAGCTAGATCTCATGGAGGGGGAAGGGAATCTCTCTTTTATCTGCCTCACGGCCATAAAACCAATCAACGCCATTCCGATCAAATAAAAGGTAGGGCCCAAGGAGCCAAAAAGAGTGGCGAAGTGACCGCACATCAAAGGTGTTGTCCCCCCGAAGAGGGCAACGCCTAAGCACGATCCAAAGGCCACACCTGAATAGCGACATTCCGCAGGGAACAAGCTATTCAGATAGGCATTGGAAGGAGCAACGTAGGCTTCGGCAAACATCAACAGCATCATCTGGGCACTCAAAATCCACAGAAGGTTTCCTGTCCCATATATCAAAAAAACCGGAACAATCAGGCCTATTTGGCCAAGCGCTCCCCATGTCATCAATCGCTGTTGACCCACTTTATCAGAATAATGCCCCAGTACAGGCATGACGAGCACACCCATTAAGGTTACTGCCATATTCATCAACATCAGCTCAACACTGGTTATCACTCCTTTCGCATGAAGAGTGGGATTCATATAGCCAACAATAATATAAAAAGGAACATGGATAAAACCCCCGACCCCTATGGCTTTAAGAAAAGGGAGAGGGTAGTTTTGAACCATATCCAGAAGGGGAATCTTCCCCCTTTGATGCGTTTCACTCTCTTCAAGCACATGGCGTAAATAGAGACCAATAACCGCCACAAATCCCCCGAAGAAAAAGGGAACCCGCCAAGCCCACTCAGGCATGAACCCATTCGTGAACAGCGCACCCATGAGAGTGGCTAGAATAGCTCCTACCCCTGCTGAGGAGTTGATGAGAGCCCCTACAAAACCGCGTTTTCCCAAGGGCGTCAATTCGAGACCAAAAATAGCAGATCCATTGACTTCTCCTCCTGCAGCAAAGCCTTGGCACAAGCGAAAGATAACGAGGAAAAGAGGAGAAAATAGACCAATTTTTTCATAAACCGGTAGCAGCCCAATCCCAATCGTCGAAAATGCCATCAGCAAAAGCGTTCCCAAAAGAGCGCGTTTGCGACCATATTTATCCCCCCAATGACCAAAAAAAATGGCTCCCACAGGACGGGAAATGAAGCCTACAGCAAAAACCCCAAATCCCATCATCAGCGCGTTTAAGGGGTCTGTAGCTGGAAAAAAGAGAGGCGACAAAATGGAAACAAAAAAGCTGTAGAGAAAAAAATCATAGTATTCCAGCGCATTGCCAATCATAAGGGCACGTAAAATAGGGAACTTCATCACTTCTTCTCCTTCTTTGGGTTAATATTTTATCCATCCGTAAAGGATAAATGGACTCCGTCCAAACTCGTATATGCCTCTATCCATTCATGAGAGCACAGTCATATCTTTTGGAAGACCATGTAAGCACATCTTTTCCCCAGCGTCATCGCCTTTTGTTCATAGCGGGTCATGGGCCATTCTTCAGGTCGCTCGTTCCACGTTGATGGGTCGGCAGAAGGGGGGCCTTTGCACAATTTCAGTCGAGGATGGGGATAAAGAATAGCTTGGATTTGTTCGACATAAGAAGAATCATCGCTTGCCACATGCAACAAGGCCCCCTCCTTCATAGTTGGCAAGAGTTTATCCATAAATTCGAGTGTTATAAGACGACGGACGTGATGCCTTTTTTTGGGCCACGGGTCGGGGAATAAAATAAAAACGCGTGAGAAAAATGCGGACGGAATGTGATCCAGCAAATGACGCACGTCCTCATGCCAGATGCGTACCCGATCGTAGTCGTCGGGGGACAGATGGCTCAAGAGTTTCGCCACTCCATTCATAAAAGGCTCGCATCCTACCATGGCAATTGAGGGATTGTGGGCCAATTGTTCGAACAGATGTTCCCCTCCCCCAAATCCAATTTCAAGCCATATATCCGAGGGAGTGTTCTTGAAGATCTGGTGAGTCAAATCAATCCGTAAAAGGGGAAGGATATCATCATAGGCCCTTTGAGAGGTTTCTCGTAACTTACGTGCCTTACGTCGACCAAAAGAACGGGTTAATCTGCTTTGCATCATTTGTACTATTTTTAAGGGTGGGACCCTCGTGTCCAATTGTTGTATATGAAATTTGGGCAATCCTCACAGGCGTCATCCCCGACCCGCGGAGGCGGGGAGGATACCTTTCCTGGTGCCCCTAAAAAACCTGGTCTGCCTTTTTTGTAAGAGATTCGGTCATTATTACGCCCATATTTTGTGCAGCTTCAGGGTTAACAGCAAGAATCAAGTTTTCCGGGTTCTGAATGGGAAGATCTTTCACAGGGGTTCCTTTCAGAATAGAGACCACCATATCTGCAATCGCTAAACCCGAAACCCGCCAGTCAACGCCATAGGCCCCAACTGCGCCGCGACGCACAATATCTATATCACTTCCAAAGACAGGGATCTTATTATCAATACCAACTCTAATGATCGACTCAAGAGCTGAGATAACCGTGTTGTCCGTTGGCAACAGAATAGCCTGCACCTTTCCAATAAGAGTTTTAGCAGCGGAGGAAACATCACTACTTTTTGACACAGTCGCTTCCACAACTTTAATCCCCTGCTTTTCCCCGAGAGCTTTGATAGCTTCAACTTGCTTTTGAGAATTGGCTTCTCCTGAATTAAAAATAACACCGATGGATTTTAGATGGGGAACAATATCCTTAATCATTTCCATCTGTTGTTGCGGAGGAACAAAATCTGTAAGGCCTGTCACATTTTTGTGATTCGTAAGTTTTGCTGCCGTGGGATCACTGACTGCACCAAAAACAATGGGAATATCGGTTGTTGAAGCCGCAACGGCTTGTGTCATTGGCGTAGAAAGGGTGACAATAACATTCGGTGCGAGACTAACAAGTTTATGGCCGATTTGAACGGCGGTGGTTGGATTGCCTTGAGCATTTTCATAAGTCCACGTTAGGTTTTTCCCCTCCACATATCCCTGCTTTTCAAGCCCTTCCTTTAAGCTGGTACGGAGTGTATCGAGAGCCGGATGCTGCACGATTTGCCCCACGGAAACGTGAGCAGAATCAAGAGCTTGGCTATTGCCCCCTCCAAAAAAACCAAGAAGTGATAACACACGTAGAAACTTCATTTTACTCTCCAAAAGTTAGCGGGCCGTCGTACAAGTTACTTTTATTTTTTCAGCAGTCTGGGGGTTAAGAGAAAATTTTAAATCCGTTGCTCTTTCCACGGGCATACTTCCCGGATTTATTCCCTTAAGAATTTTTGCAACCATGCCACCGACTTGGTTGCCCATCTGACGTTGATCATAGGCATAAGCGGCAAGAGCCCCTCGGTCAACGGAATGGGGATCACTGACAAAGAGGGGTGTCTTTGTATCCAGACACGCTTTCACAAGTGATTCAAGGCCCGAGACAACCGTATTATCATTCCCCACAAAAATGGCCTCTACATGACCCACGAGACTGTGAGCAGCCGATTGAACATCTGCTGACTTCGAAGCTGCAGCTGTCGAGATGAGAATGTTTTTCTTCGCAGCGAGGGTTTTTAATGTCACAATCATAGAGGCGCTATTCGCTTCTCCAGGATTATAAACAACACCGAGGATTTTTAATTGGGGGATACAGGCTTCTATAAAATTCATTTGTTCAAGGAGGGGTGGCGTATCAGCGACCCCTGTTACATTCCCCCCTGGGTGCTCTAAAGAAGAAACAATACTCGCGCCTACAGGATCAGAAATGGCAGCAAAAATAATAGGGGTTTTTTTTATTTGATGCACCACTGCTTGAGCTGAAGGGGTGGAAATCGGAACAACCGCATCAAGAGGCAAGCTTGCAAATTTTTGAGCAATTTGAGTCGCCATAATTGGATTGCCCTGAGCGCTCTCGAAAATAATGGTAAGATTTTGATCTTTTACAAATCCTTGTTTTGCCAGCTCTTCTATGATCCCTTCCCGAATAGCGTCCAGTGAAGGATGATCAACGATTTGGGTTATGCCAATTGTTTTATTGTTATCGGCAACCGTAGAAAAGGGGACAAGAACTCCGATAAAAAGAATGAAAAACTTAAGATTTTTTTGTAAGAAGTTTAAATGTGTCATTGTTTTGGTTCTCTCTTGGATACAAATAGGTTGAATAACGATAAGGAATAAAATCGTTTACCAACGCCAATAAAGAGCAGCTCTATAAGAATTTTTTTTAATTATATTCATTACTCACCCCTCTTTTTTCTCAATGACTATCATATCATCTTAAAGAGAAAGAAACCTAATCGTCAAGTGCCTTAAAAGAAAAAAAGAATCCCTTGCCCCAAAGAACGAAGTAAGATATATACATCTTATTCGGGGTGTAGCGCAGCCTGGTAGCGCGCCTGGTTTGGGACCAGGATGTCGGGGGTTCAAATCCTCTCACCCCGACCATTAGTGGTAGCAAAAATTGCCAATTCAAGAACAAAATTTTTCAAAACTTCGTCTCGCCTTGTGGCCTATCCACAACAGTGAACTTAAAAAATTTATTCCCATGAGCATCATGATGTTCTTGGTTCTTATAAACTATACGCTCTTGCGGAACACCAAAGACACGCTCCTTATTACGGCCCCTGCTTGTGGAGTAGAGGTTATCCCCTTTTTAAAAATGTGGGGCGTAATGCCTTGTGCAATTCTTTTCTTTCTTGCCTATACGAAGCTAAGCAACATCCTTAGTCGGGAAGCCCTTTTTTATACGTGTCTTATTCCATTTCTGGTCTTTTTTGGCGCCTTCTCTTTCGTCATCTATCCGAATAAAGAATGGCTCCATCCAACATTGGAATCGGTTTCTACTCTGCGAGCAAGCTGTCCAAACGTTAAATGGTTTATTTCACTTTATGGGGTTTGGTCTTTTGCCATTTTCTATGTCCTCTCTGAGCTATGGGGCGTCGTTGTCGTATCCTTACTGTTCTGGCAATTTGCAAATGAAATCACAAGAACGAAAGAGGCCAAACGCTTTTATGCCTTTTTTGGGTTACTAGGCAACATTGCTTTAATCCTTTCAGGTACGCTCGTTCAGGCGCTTGGTGAGTATAATAATTCACTGAACTTAGAAGATGCATGGGGGTTAAGCATCGCCTACATGATGATGACTGTCGTGGTTGCAGGTGTTTTAACACTGGTTGTGTATTGGTGGATGAATCGCTATGTGCTGACCGATCCAACCTACTATGAGGCCACAAAAATGACGACAAAAGCGGACAAGCCTAAGCTTTCGCTGACGCATAGCCTGTCCTATCTTTTTTCTTCGAAATATTTAGGACTTATCACTATCCTGGTTCTCAGCTATGGTATAACCAGCAATATTATTGACCTCACCTGGAAAAACCAAATCAAAACTTATCTTCCCAATTCCAACGATTACTTTGCTTTTATGGGAAGATATACGTTTTGGACCGGGGTTGTTACGGTTTCTTTTATCTTAACGACAAAAGGGATTGTGAATCGGTTTGGTTGGTATTGGGGGGCTATTATTACCCCTTTAATTCTATTTATTACGGGGGGTTTGTTTTTTTCTTTTGTGCTTTTTAAAGAAAGTTTGAATGAACTCGTTTCTTTTTTTGGTGTTACGTCTCTCTATATGGCTGTGATGCTGGGTGCGATACAGAATATCTTGAGTAAGGGAGCAAAATATTCTCTCTTTGACCCGACCAAAGAAATGGCCTATATCCCTCTCGATCAAGAGCTGAAAGTTAAGGGTAAAGCTGCGGTTGATGTTATTGGGGGACGCTTGGGAAAGACGGGGGGGGGATTAATTGAATTTATTCTCTTGACCGTCACAGGGGGAACTCAACTTCTCATTGCCCCCTATCTCTTTGGCATTATTGCTTTCGTAAGCCTGATATGGATGGGAGCAGTTAGCAACCTTTCCAAACTTTACGCTGTTAAAGTCAGTGAGAAGGGGGAAAATTCTTGACCTCCTTTTATCTCTCAAATATTTTTTCATTTAACACTTGAAACGAAAAGAACAAATACTTAGATAAAGTTGTATAAGTTTAGTAATTATTTTATTTTTTTATATTCTGAGGTTTTTTATGTGGTTGTTTGTTAAAAGAAGTAAATTTTTATTGTTAAGCGTTTCTGTTCTCTCTCTCTCACTTCCGGGGTCATACAGGCCATGGACATTGAGGAACCAAAACAAAAATATCCTTCCAAGTTCGCAGTTTACCAGCAACAGGGAGCAACTTGCCCCGTCATCTCTTGGGATAACCTTCAAAAAGTACGTGAGATGCGTCGTGGGCTGAATGGAAGCATTCAGTTTGTAGAAGGTGATTATAAAACAAAAATCCAATGCTACGCTGAGTTTCTCCCCCGAATTCGCGCGATGGACAAAGCTTATGATGCATTGCGAGAGAAAAATGAAGCTTATGCTCAATATGACATTGATTTGCGGGTTAATGGAATTAGAAGCAATTGCATCTTTGATGCAGAGGGCAATAACACAAATGGGATGGATTTTTCGCCTTTAAATAAGGCTCGTCGTGACGTTTTCACACCTTTCAACATAAAAGTTGATCAAGTAGACATGAGATTTATTCCTATAATTGTTAAAGAAAGAAATGGTTCTAAAGAAGAATATTTTTATGATTATGAATCAAAATCTGCGAAACTATTAAGCTCATTTACAAAAGATAGCTTAGCTGAAAAGGGATTTAAACGTAACGAGAATAAATATATTGGAACGCTAATGTTTGATTCAAAAGAATCTTACTATGTATTTTCAACGAATCAGTACAATTATGGAACAAATAAGTTATATGCCCAGGAAGGCTTTTATTATCTGGGAACCTATCAACATATGCTTTTTGCTTGTGGGCTTGATAAAAATAACAATGAAATAAATGCAGGTAATTTTGAATACAATGCTTATCAAGAGTTTCACCAAGAATTTTCAAGTAATCCTTTAAACCCTTGGAGCTCTATCAATAAGGATGATCTTTTTGAATATCATTTGACAGAAATATTTAAAAATAACATAGCCGTCAAAAAGAAAGCAAAAAAATCCGTTAATTTCTATAATGACTGTTGGGATTATTACACGAAAAGCTTTGATCTTTATGATCAACCAGAAAAGTCAAAAGCGAATAAGTTATCGACGAAGCAACGTTATATGCCTGGTGAAGATCAAGCCCTCGCCTATTATTTTTCCAGTCAATTGCGATTCCTATGGGCAGCAAGCGTGAGTACGGATGCAGTCTTAGCAGTGACGGAACTTGAAAATGAGATTGGAGCGGAATATGTTAATGCTTTGAAGACAGTATCGTTTCTTCCCGGATTCCCAAGTTCTTACGCTATTGTTAAATCAGCTCAGGATAAGAAATATGATGATGAAGAGTCTGCTTTCACATCTTTCTTCAGTTCAAAAAAATATTCCTTCTTAGACACATGGGATGAAGTGCGCCCCCTCCTTTTGAATAGATTGGATGGAAAGAAGGACTTAGCGACTTTTTATGGACATGGATGCGTCATTAGCTTCGATCCAGAACTGATTAAGCTTCAGCCGCATGAACATAAGGATGTTGCTGAAAAACTTGGATTTGAAATGTGGGAAAGCCTGTATGAAAAAGAAATTAAACCTTTCTATCAAAAACCGGGCAATGAAAATGATATGATAAAGTTTATGTAAACTTTATTGAACATTCAAAAGGGAAGGCTTTCATGGCTTTCCCTTTTTTTTGTTTGAGACCCCTAGACAAAACTCGTCAATTTTGCTTCACTCCCGCTAAGTTAATTTAGCGTAAAAGAGACTCATGACAAGCACCTCTCAATCCTCCACGAAACGTGGCATCTTTTTTATTGTTCTTGCCATGTTTATTTTTTCTATTCTGAATGCCATCGTAAAAGATATCACGGCTCATTATGATCCCATTCAACTTGTAGGTTTTCGTTGTTTTTTTGCATCGGTTCCTGCAGGCATGCTGATGTTTTTTCGAAAAGGATGGACGCGACCTGCCAAAAAGGAATGGAGACTTCATTGGCAAAGGGCTTTTCTCTTAGCCATTGGACTTACAGTTCTTTTTATGGGCATTAGCAAGCTACCCCTTTCAAATTCTATGGCCCTTTACTTTTCCTCAACCCTTTTCCTTGTCGTTTTATCCTACCCTATTTTGAAAGAAAAAGTCGGCCTTGTTCAAGGCGCTGCTGTTGGTATTGGGCTCATTGGGGTTTTGATTATTGCCAAACCCGGAGGAGACGTTTTTCATTGGGGAGCCATCTTTTTGATTATGGGCTCTTTGATGGAATCAGCTTATAATTTATATGGTCGGCTTTTATCATCAACCCATAGCAGCTATATGATCACCTTTTTAGGCTCCCTTTTACCTGCTTTAATCATCCTCATGGTTCTTCCGTTTGTATGGATAATGCCTGATTTTAATGGATGGATTGCTCTTATTTGCTTGGGCTTAGGGGGTGGGCTAGGCCAACTTTGCGTAACCACAGCCTATCGGTATGCTCCCGCAGGCGTTCTTGCACCTATGATTTATTCTGCCATGCTGTGGAGCGTGACTTTGGATATTATCCTCTATGGAAATTGGCCCACCGAATCTTTGTTTTTAGGATGCGGAATTATTATTGCTTCTGGCCTTATCATTGTATTTCATGAGTCCAGGAAAAAAAGGCTCGAATAAAAATGTCTATGTCAACGAATAAAAATTGACTTTCTTCTTTTTTTTTGCTAGAAAAAACATAGTTTCTCTTTTTTCTTTTTTTCATCTCGAGGATTACTATGTCAGAAATTCTTATTGTGGGCCCTGTCGGACGCATTCAAGCACGATATCATAAGGGAAAAGGTCGAAATGCCCCGCTGGCAATTGTATTGCACCCTCATCCAGAGCATGGCGGAACAATGAATAGCAAGGTAACGTATGCCTTGTTTCGTTCTTTTGTCGATCTGGGATTTAGCACACTCCGTTTTAATTTTCGTGGCGTGGGATGCTCAGAAGGAAAATTTGATCATGGCGATGGAGAGCTGAGTGATGCAGCCGCTTGCCTTGATTGGCTGCAAGTTCAAAATCCTGAGCCTCGTCAATGTTGGGTTGCAGGGTTTTCTTTTGGCGCATGGATTTGTATGCAGCTTTTGATGCGACGGCCAGAACTTGATGGATTTATTGCCATCGCTCCCCCTGCCAATATGTACGATTTTACTTTCTTAGCACCCTGCCCCGTTTCTGGCATGATTTTGCAAGGCGGCAAAGATGAAATCGTGACCAAGGACTCTGTTGCAAAGCTCACCGCCAAGCTTACTGCTCAACGAGGGCTTCATATCGACTATCGGATCGTTCCTGAAGCAGACCATTATTTTACAAATGAAATCCCTACCCTTACGTCTCATGTTCACCAGTATGTGGACGCGGCTCTAAACCCCATGGCAAAGATTGTAAACGGGTAGTTCAGTCGTTAGTAATCAGGTAGTTCTTAAAATTCGAATATTCATACTAGGCTCCGTAAACAAAGTTTACCTCAACCAAATGTCTAGGCCTACGATTCTTTTTCCTACTCTCTTGGATCTTTACGTTACGAAAAAATCGTTTGTTAATTTTTTTTAATACATTGCCAAAATAATACTTGCAATTTCTTTTTCATAATTTACATAAAAAAGTATGATGATTAAGTTTTTTAAATAAAGGGGGTTTAAGTATGAGTAAAAGTTTAAAAAAATATCTGTTTTTTTGTCTAACTTTGGCATCTATCCTTGTAAATGCCCCTACTCTCGCCATGGAAATAGATAAGGATGCACCAGATAATGTATCTCGCTTGATAAATCTTGGCGATATTACCCCTGTGAAAGATGGAATGACATCTGAGGAGGCAAAGAGCGCTATTCAATCATTTTTTCAGAAGGAAGTTTTTACACAACAAAATGAAATTAGTTGGAAAGACTTCTGCCGAGTAGATACGCGAACATCTCCTGCTGGCAGGAACTATACTCTTATTACTTTAAATGATGGCACAAAATGGGTTTTTAACGAGGAGTTGAAATGGAGTGGTGGCCACTATGAGGTTCGTAGGCATGGGCTAGCTCATCCAGATGGTATTCAACGTTTCCTCGGTGCTCTCTATCTTAAAAAGGCAATAAACAGTCACTCGCTTACAGAAGAGTGGCGTGCCGTTGATACAAAATTTTTATTAATTAATCCAATGGATCCTATCAACATAAGGGTTGAGAAATCTGCCAAAAGCTCATTGAAAAATATTTTTACAATTGAGTCACAGGATTTTATTTCACTTTCACGGTATGTAGGAGAAGAAAAGCCAACTACAACGTCTGAACAACGCTTCAAACTTAATAAATTAACTTCTTACTGCGATCTTATTGCCAATGTAAACTTAAGGAAAGAGGGGAGTAGTAATATAATAACCATTATCGATACAGCGTATGACAGCTTTTATAATGATAAATTATATAGTTACGAAAAATACATAGATTCCACTCTGCTTACACATGATGAGTATTTCGCTGAGAACTACATTGTGAATGCACCATCCCAGCAGACAGAACAAGAGATTGGGGGCGCAACATTTAGCTTTTCAAGAGCGCAGTTGTCAGGCTCGTAGAATTGATTACTTACTTCTACGTATACTTATATAATATGCCTTTCTGCCCGGTATCGCCTCATGATAGATACCAGGCACTAAGGTTTCTACCTTGGGTTTATGTCAATAATTCTTATTCTGGCTTACAAATAAACATGAACTTTTTGGCATGCCCCGATATATGCTTAAAAATGTCTGGTGTGTATGGGGAGGCGCCTACCTTACCCGTGTCTAGGTCACTCCAATTTTCAAATAAATTTTTAGAGCTGATATTATTTAATGGCTTATTCGTAAGGTAGTCATACCCATCAGAAGTCTCACATGCTCCTAACGTCCAGAAAATACCTATGGGCGCTGTTTCTTCATTCCAATCACCCATAATGGGTTGTAAATAGTCTGCAGATAACTTGACGTTTTTTGCAATTGTAAACTTTGGGGCCAGACAAATCTCAAGCTTTTCATAATTTTCCGGCTTGTTCCCTTTACGATGCCCCGTCGATATGCTCAAGTATTTGCCTGTATCGCCATATTCTGATAAACAAAAGGTGCCCTCTAACGGATTTATTAAGTCTGATATCTTGAGCGTGATCATTTCCTTATCACTTTGTGCGTTGGGTCTATAAATCAATTGCCCCTTTAAAAATTGTTGATAAATGTTTTCATTTTCGGGTGTTACGCAGGGCTAAGGCGTAGAAATAATTTTTGATTTGTGATAAGCATAAGTCAAAAGGACTAGTTATGCTTTTATCACTTTTAGAAGAACTCACAGATTTTCGTAGTTTTCATGGAAAAGAATACAAATTA
>JACDGE010000023.1 GCA_013815465.1 Alphaproteobacteria bacterium
ATTCCAGAGATACTTTTAGTATAAGGTCGAGTTGTGAACTTGTCTAATGAAATTATTTTTCAAAAGTTGGAGTTCACATCCCTTGATTTGAAACAAATTCTTGTGAACTCCTCTTCTGAAATTGACACTTTGAGTTGAGACATGCGTATGTTTATGGATCCATTGCCATCCATGCGGCGGTAATATTTCAAATTTCCATGATTATCCATAATGGCGATGGCAATTTTAATTTCTTTTTCCAAAGCTTTAGCTTCTGCAGCGTCTGCCATCTTTTTTGCCAAATCTAAGGATAGGGCTTTTACGGTGAGTGTCAAAGAAGCCTCCTGTCTAATATTTTTTTAAATTTTTTATAAAAATTCTTGATGAGATAAAACTGCTTGCATCATCAAAAATTTATGCTAAATTGTTCATAACGTGATGAGCGGATCTAGCGGATCCACCCATCACTAACCAAGCAACCCTAAATCCAAGGAGGATTACATGGCTAATCTCTATATACACGCGTCCCCAGAATTTCTCAACCAGCTTGACTGGCAACTTCGTCGTCTCTTGATTTTAATCGAGATGATGGAAGGACTTGCTGTCAGCATGCGAGATTTTCATGAGGCTCTCGGTAATTTATTGAGTGAGGCGTATATCAGAAGGTAACCAGCTTGGGGATTGAGGTCTTCATCCGTTCGAAGACCTCACGTCTCAGCTTTAGCGGATGGGTATAAAACCACTTAAAGAAATTTATAGGTTCCACACACTGTGTCATTCTCGGACTAGAACCTCTTGAATTTTCAAAGAAAATTCTTTAGAGGTTCTTGTTCCGAGGATCCATATTAAAGAGCAATAAATGAAACAGCATCAATATTATGTTTATATCATGGCAAGCAAACCTAACGGAACTCTGTATATTGGTGTGACAAATAATTTGGTGAGGCGAGTATACGAACATAAAAATGGTTTAATCTCCGGGTTTACGAAAAAATATAATGTTAAATTACTCGTTTATTTTCAAATCTATGAATATGTCTATCATGCACTTCAGAGAGAAAAAACACTAAAACATTGGCTAAGAGACTGGAAAATAAAGACGATAGAGGAAAAAAACCCTCACTGGGAAGATTTATCTGCAACCCTCGGCGTATGAGTGGATCCTCGGAACAAGAACCTCTAAAGAATTTTCTTTGAAAATTCAAGAGGTTCTAGTCCGAGAATGACACAGGGTATGGAGCTTCGAGAATGACACAGGGTGTTGAGCTTCGAGAATGACACAGGGTGTTGAGTTTCTTAATAAATTGCTAGCCCCTCACCACAAATCTCCACAATTTCTCTTGCCCTTTTGTAATGCCAATGCGAGGTGTGGCCTCAAAATCAGGTGAAAAGGGGGAATCCTTAACATAGAAAAAGGGGCTTGTTGCAATATCAATGCCATTGTGATCGCGCGTAATGCCTAAATGGCGACAGAGCTTTCCCGGTCCTGTGAGGTGGAGCGAAGAAGGCTCAATCAACATAAGGCCACGGATGAGGACAGCAGCAGGACTGCCTTCCCCTTCTGTCACAAAATTAAGGCAATGATACATCCCATAAATGAAATAGACATAGGTAAAGCCTGCAGGCCCAAACATAACTGCATTTCGGGGTGTCTTTCCCCGGGCTGCATGACAGGCGGGGTCATCCTGGCCGATATATGCTTCTGTTTCTGTAATAAGGCCTGCGGCGTTCCCAAACACCATAATTTTTCCCAAAAGTTGTTGCGCAACTGTTAAGGTGGATCTGTCAAAAAAAGCTCGGTTGAGGACTTCAGCCATCTTGTTTCCAAGGGCGTAGGCGCCTCAATATCTTTTGGGGAAGCTTAGGCAAAGTAAGGACTTCCTCAATCCGTCGATCAAGAAATGTCCACGTATTTTCAAAATTATCGGAATGATCGCGCAACCAATACAAAAAGGTTGCGGAATACACCCATGCTAAAAGACCGCGCTTTGTGTAAAAATTATAGTCTGTGGAGGTGTCGCCCGCATAGTACCAAATTTCATTAACAGTCTGATAGAGGAGTTTCGTTCCTCTTGCCATATGGTGAGGGAGGCTGAGAAAATTCGCTGTTTTGCGAGCGGCCTCTCGATAGGGAATTAAAAGCATAAGGCGGGTTTTGACCGCGAGGGTCACTTTCTCTCGTACTTTCAAATTTTCAGGGGAGAGAAGGGCATGCAGCATTTCTTGATCTAAAAGATGGCTCCAATAAGAAATAGCCTCTATAGGCCCGGAGGGAAAAAGGCGCCAGCCAAAGGAAGGATCATATCCTTCTTCGATCGCAGCCCGCTCTAAAACATCTTGAGTCCATCCCTCAAAAGGAATATGTATCAGGGCACGTTTTATAATTTTCTTTTTTATTTCGTCCCGTTCGTCCATATTTTTCCCTTTTCTTAATAGAGGAGATATACTATAGTTATCATGTTTTGTTCAACCCTTTACCCTTCGCCTTTCAAGTTTCGGGGGCGTTGCCCTTCGGGATTCGTCCTCGGTCACGTATAAGAATACGCTCCTCGGACTTACCGCTCGGGCGCCTACCCGAATTCTTGAAATCCTTGGGGTATACTACATTTTGGAAGGAGGTGTTTAAGGTTCATGCAAGTTATTGTACGTGACAATAATGTTGATCAAGCGCTTCGCGTTCTCAAGAAAAAAATGCAACGAGAAGGTATTTTTAGAGAAATGAAGTTGCGTCGGCATTATGAAAAACCTTCCGAGAAAAGAGCTCGTGAGCAAGCCGAAGCTGTTCGGCGCGCTCGTAAGCTCGCCCGAAAGAAGTTAGATCGAGAGTAATCGATTTTAAAATAAGCAGGGGTACTTAGCCATTTAAAGCGCTAAGTACCTCTCCACAACCACAAAACGTGTTTTTACATTACAATATCTCTTGATTTACTAGTAAAACTCTTGTCCTGATGTCCTGATGTCCTGATGTCCTGATGTCCTGATGTAGATGGGGATTGAGTGGAGGCCTTATGTCTCATCCTCGATGCTGTCATCCCGGCCTTGAGCCGGGATCTAATGCCAAATCCGGTAATGAAATCCTCAATAACAACTTGCGTCTATTTCTACGATTTCCCCGCTTCGCAGTTCCTTACGAATCAAAATATTATGCTAATATAGTGCATTAAGTTGAAGATGCCTCAACTCCTCAGGTGTCATCCTGAATTTATTTCAGGGTCTTTTTTAGATGCTGACACAAATTCATTAGACTTTTTTCGGAATGAGAATTAGACCCCGGCTCAAGGCCGGGATGACAGCATCGAGGGCATAAGATCCCGGCTCAACCCCTTCTGCGCGGGGACAGAGCCCAGGAATGTAAAATTTCAACTAATCGCTAACAGATTGAGAGTTTAGAAGCTCCTTCATACAAGCTGCCATTAGGGTCTTAAGATATAGCCGATGGAACTTCCAATGCTCCTTCTTTAAAAGTTTTAATTTTAATCAGTGCATAAAGCGTAGCCCCAATGGTAACGGCGCAGGCACACATCAAATAATACGCGACAGCTTGGACGCTTCCCGTGTTCTGGATAAGCCACATAGACAAAATTGGCGCAACTCCTCCAAAGGCAATGGACGTAAAATTCCAACAGAATGCCACGCTTGTGGCCCTAATATTGGTGGGGAAAGTTTCTGCTACAATGGGGTTAAGTGTACCTTCCGTCATACCAATAAAAGCTCCCAAGAGGAGGGACATGATAAAAATTAAAGAAGAAAATCCACTTTCTAAAGAATGGATGAAGGGGGCTGCGGAAAGAAAAATACCGACTGTCCCAAAGAGTATGATATATCGTTTGTTAATTTTATCCGACAAATACCCAAAAACGACTGTGGCAATTGTATAACTCACCATAGTTAGTAAATTAAATTGTCCGGCCGTTTGCGAATCATAATTCAGAAAGTCAATCATCATGGTTTTGCCAAAGATGAAAACAACAAAAAAAGAAATCTGGGTTGTTAGGAAAATGGCGAATAAGCCACATAAGGACGCTTTGTGATTACGGAAAAGTGCGGCAAGGGGATTTCTAACCACTTCTTGTTTTTCCTGTACAGCCAGGAAATCTGGGCTTTCTAAGAGATTTCTTCTCATATAAAAGGCGAGCAAGCTACCTAATACGCTGATAAAAAATGGAATTCTCCAAGCATACGCGTAAAGTGCTTCTTTTGTAACACAAGCTTCCACAATTAAAATTGTACAAGCGCTTAACACCAATCCCATTCCCACACCCGTCAGAGCAAAAGAGCCAAAAAAACCTCTCTTATTTTGAGGGACAGACTCATATAAATAGACGCACGACGCTCCAAATTCTCCGCCAAGAGCTACACCTTGAATGATGCGGAGAATGATTAGCGTGAGAGGAGCTAAAATTCCGATTTGTTCGTAAGTGGGGAGAAATCCTATGCAGAGGGTGGGAATAGACATCAATAATATGGTGAGGGTTAACATCTTTTTGCGGCTGTATTTATCGCCGATATATCCAAAAATAATTCCCCCAAAAGGTCGTACCGCAAGTCCTACGGCAAAAGTTGAAAAGGTGAGGATCATGGAAACAAAACGATCATTTGAAGGAAAAAAAAGGGTGCTTATAATTGTCGAAAAATATGCGTAGAGCGCGTATTCATACCACTCTAAGACATTCCCAATTGATGAAGAAATAATTGAGCCTACAGCGTTTTTGTAGTGAGCAACCATATGCAAATTCCTTGTGCGTCAGGCGTGAGATCAAATTGATATAAAATCATTAGGAATGAATAATGGCAAGAAAAATGTGTAGAAAAATATGGAGAGATTCTCGCTCTGGATTACGGCATTTGTAATGACGATGTGGTGAGATAACCATAAAACCTAAAATTTTTTACAATTTTTAATAAAATTAAATATTTTGACTTTTGTTTTTTTGTAAATTATATATTCGTTTTTGTTGTTAAATCTATAAAGGTAATTTTTATGAATAAAATTTTATTTAATTTTTTGATTGTTGGTGTCTTATTGGCGGCTATTCAAGGCGCTTCTGCAGGAAAAAGTGGAAAACTACCTCTGGAAGAAAGAAATGTGAACACTACACCGCGGTCCCCTGTAAAGATTCAGAAAACTCTGCAGCCTCCACCTGTGAGGAAGAAGCAAGCCCCAACTGTAAGTTGTGCAGCTAAGGTGTGCTTAGAAAACAGGAGCTATCTTCAGGCTATTGTTCATTCTGTTATCAGTGGCAAGAGAGAAAGGAACGGGGATCCCATTGACTGTAGAATTAGACTGAAAACCCCTTTTCTTCTAGAAGATGGTCCTCTCTTTGTAGATGACCAGGTCGAACAATAAGTTAAACTGTTTATTTTTTTTATTAATTTTATAAAGGTAATTTCTATGAATAAAATTTTATTTAATCTTTTGATTGCAGGTGTGTCATTAACTGCCATTCACGGCGTCTCTGCGACAAAGCTTGTTACCACAGGCCCAGAAGAAAGAGATGTGAAGACCACACCTCGCACACCGACAAAGATTCCGAAACCAAGTAATTTAAGGAACAGAGCTCCATTGGGAACTCTTTACCCTAGCCACGCAAGAGGTGTGGAATCTCCAGAAGGAGACAAAATAGTGGGCAAAAAAGTATTATGTAGTCCTAGTCGTATTGCAAACTCCATCAAACTATCCATTGGAAATCAGGGAATTTTTATGATAGATGGAAAAGGCAACGAAATCCCTTGTTATAGAAAAAATACTGCTTTAAAAGATTTATTGGTATCAGCTATTCCCCTTGAAAGAGCTGGAGTTGAAATTCCTGAGATTATTATATCATTTTATGACTAGTTTTAAATAAAAATTTATTTTCTATTAAAAAAGCCATTTCCCCTATATTCAAGAAGGGAAGTGGCTTTTTCATTTTCCAGGTTATTCGGTCTTTGGATGAATGTCTTATGCCTTAACTCGAGGAGGGAAGTCACACGGCTAGCTTTTGAAGAGAATAACAAAGCTGAATAAATAATTTTTTTGAATTTAAAACCTAAAATTTTTCATAATTTTTAATAAAATAAAATGTTTTGACTTGATGTTTTTTATTTATTATAACTCTGTTGTTGTTAATATTTATAAAGGTAGTTTTTATGCATAAAATTTTATTTAATTTTTTAATCGTTGGTGTCTCGTTAGCTGGTATTCAAGGCGCTTCTGCGATGGAAGATGATAACCAGTCTTCTCGCACACCTAGAAAGCTTCAGGATACTCCGGAGATTCAGAATATTCAGAGAATCCCTTGTGCCCCCATGAAAGCTTCTGCCCGTCATTTTGGCCGCACAAGAGTAGAGAAATCTCCGAATGAATATGAGATGATCGGTGGTACCTTATGGAAAAAGGTACAATCCGAAACTCCTTCCATGGTAGCCTATAAATAAAAATAATTGATAAAAAGCCATTTTCCGTTCACTCCCTACGGGAAGTGGCTTTTTCTTTAATCTCATTTCTCATTCTCCATGCTTGCTTTTTCCACCTATCTCTATAAAAATCATTGAACCATTATAAACGAGATAGGAATCCATGCTCACACCTTGCGAAAATTTAGTCCTTTTTGGTCATCAGGAAGCCCGGGAGTCGTTTTTAAAATCCATGCATTCTCCTCGCTTTTCCCATGCGTGGATCATCAGTGGGCCCTTTGGTATAGGCAAGGCAACCTTTGCTTTTCATATGGCCCGTTACCTTTTGTCAGGCCGTACGGATGGTAATACCGTTTTTTCAGAAACCGATCCTCTCCAACGTCGTATGGTGGCTCAAAGTCATGGGGATCTATGGACGCTTGCGAGTAATGAGGGCAAGGAAATTGGCGTTGACGCTATTCGAGATCTCAACGTTGCCTTGAATCAAACACCTGCCGAAGGAGGCTGGCGCGTTGTGATCATTGATGGGGCGGATCGTATGAATCGCAATGCAGCAAATGCTTTGTTGAAACGTCTTGAGGAGCCGCCGGTCAAAACCGTTTTTTTCCTTCTAACGACTCTGCCCGGTCGTCTCTTACCTACCATTCGTTCGCGCTGTCAGTTTCTTCCCTTAAAACCATTGAATACGGATGAGGTGAAAGAGGTGTTAGAGTCTCAAAGCCTTGTCATGCCAGATTTCTTAGCCGTTTCAGAGGGAAGCCCAGGGCAGATCCTAAGCCTTGTAGAAGGGGAGGGAGCACAATTATCCGCTGATCTCCAGGCTGTTTTAAAGGGCGGAGAAGCTGCATCCTTTATCCGTACCTATGGGGGAGAAGAACAATCCTATGGACTGATTGAAGATCTTATGCGGCACTTTGTCCACGATCAATTGCTAGAGAAGGTTGAGGGGAGAGATTCCTTCTTTGCATACCAGTCTCTTGATAACGCTCTAAAAGTAAGAGAGAAAATAGAAGGGCTCTTTGATCAGTGCCGGGTTGCCCAACTGGATCGAAAGGCAACGTTGACCTGTGTTTTTGCGAGTTTGAGGGGTTAACTAAGGCAAATTGAGGGGCGATGAAATGGGCAATTGAAAAATTTGCCAGGGTCGAAAATAATCTATAAAATGATAAATGTAAGCTCAGATAAATATTTTTGTAAAAAGCTCATGTCCTCTGCATATATGGGAAAGCATTCACACTTTGCAGATGGCTTCAATGCCTTTTCCCCATGCCCATACATCATTCTCTCATTCCCTTTGACTCAGCCCCTCATTGTTTCATATACTTATTCAAATTAAAATAGGAACATAACACCATGACCGTCCGCTGTATCACCACCCCTATTTATTACTTAAATGGTGCACCCCATTTGGGCCATGTTTATACAACCATCGCAGCGGATGTGCTTGCACGTTACTGGCGGCTTGCAGGTGCGCAGGTGAAATTTCTTACGGGCACGGATGAGCATGGACAAAAGGTTGCTCAAGCAGCCGAAGCCGCCGGTGAGACGCCTCAAGCTTTCACGGATCGTATGTCGGCTCTGTTTCTCGATATGACAAAGAAAATAAACAGCTCCCACGATGTTTTCTTACGAACAACGGAAAAACGTCACCATGAAGCGGCGCAAGCGTTGTGGAAAAAGCTGGAAGAAGCGGATCAAATCTATGAAAGCACCTATGCGGGTTGGTATGCCGTACGGGATGAAGCTTATGTGGATGAAGCGGAAGTCAAAGACGGGAAGGCTCCCTCAGGGGCGCCTGTTGAGTGGATGGAAGAATCGTCCTACTTCTTTCGTCTTTCCGATTGGGAAAGACCGCTTCTGGATTATTATGAAGCAAATCCAAAAGCTCTTGCGCCAATCGGCAGGCGGAATGAGGTTTTGAGCTTTATTAAGGGTGGGCTTCGGGATCTTTCCATTTCCCGCACAAAGTTTACGTGGGGTGTCGCTGTGCCGGGGTCGTCTCAACATGTGATGTACGTTTGGATTGATGCTTTGACCAACTATCTCACGGCTTTGGGATATCCGGATATAGAGGGTGAAGACTTCAAAACCTTTTGGCCCGAGTCGATTCATTTGCTTGGAAAGGATATCCTCCGCTTTCACGCTGTTTATTGGCCTGCCTTTTTGATGGCCGCAGGACTAACGCCCCCAAAACGGATTTTTGCTCACGGATGGCTGGTGCATGACGGGGAGAAAATGTCCAAATCGCTTGGGAACGCGGTGGATCCTTTCCAACTTATTGAAACCTACGGACTTGATGCTGTCCGTTATTTTCTCATGAGAGAAGTTGTGTTTGGCCAGGACGGTAGTTATTCAGAGGCCGCAATGGTTCAACGGATCAATAGCGATTTGGCAAATGATTTGGGCAATCTGGCCCAGCGAGTTCTTTCGTTCATTTATAAAAATGCGGGAGGCAAAATCCCTCAACCCCATGAGTTTTCTGAAGAAGATCGAGAAATGCTGGCACGCGCTGCTCACCTGCATGATACCTTACGGGATGATATGGAGGTTCAAGCCCTGCAAGCCTATTGTGTGCATATTTGGGAAGTAGTCGCAGACGCGAATCGCTATGTGGACGCGCAAAAACCGTGGTCTTTGAAGAAGTCTGCGGAGGCAGAGGACCAGTTGCGCATGGCCACCGTTTTGTACGTTCTGTGTGAAGTCATTCGACATGTTGCGGTGTACGTGCAGCCCCTCATGCCAGAGGCTGCCGCTAAAATGCTTGATCAGTTGGGGCAAGAGGAACGGACGTTTGAGAGTCTGCAAGAGCCTTTAAAGCCTGGGACAGCTTTGGTTGAGCCTGTTCCACTGTTTCCAAGAATTGAGAAGGTTTGAGGGGGGATTTTAAGCATTTTCCTGCTCTACTGTGGGGTAGGTTAAGCTTTTTAGATTCTGAACTCGTTTCAGGATCTAAAAAGTCCCTTTAACAAATATTTAATATTTTCCTTATACGATTTCATGGAAAAGAAATGAAATAAGGAAATAAAGATGATGAGAAGAAAAGCAAATTTTTTGCTCCTTTCCTTGATGGTTGCCATCGCTTTCATCGCAATTTCTTACAACGCAAAAGCCGTGGATGTATGTGCATCAGTAACTTTGACTTCAGATAATGCAAAGCAATCCTGCCAATCGACGTGTGGGACTGCGGAAAACTGGAGTGGTCAGTGGACGACACAAGCTTCGGGGACGACATGTTCGAATAATTCGACGAATAGTGTGTGTGGTTGTTATCTCTATCCTACGTGCTTTTGCGATAAAAATGGCGAACAAATTGCGAACTGTCTCATGCCATCAAGCTGTCCAGGCGGGTTTTCGAGCTGCGATTGCCCAAAGGGAACATCTTGTGATAATTTTACATGTCAACCAAATGGTGGTGGCACTCCTTGTCAACAGTGTAATTCAAATTGTTTGATGTCCTGTCAGGGTGTTCCTGTACAAGGTCGAGCGGATTGTCAGACCTCTTGCTTCGCCCAGTGCGAGAGTAATGTCTGTAAAAATACGAATGCAAAGGGAAAACTTCCACAAACGAAGATCCCAAATAAAAAAATTGTCGGTCCTCTAACGCCTCCATCTGCTACAGTTAAAGAGGCATCAAAAGAAAACTCTCAACCTGAAAAAGAGGCCGTGCCTTCAACGCCTAAGCCTTCTCCAACAGTTGAAGAGGCACCAAAAGAAAACTCTCAACCCGAAAAAGAGGACGCCCCTTCAACGCCCAAGTCTTCTCCAACAGTTAAAGAGGCACCAAAAGAAAACTCTCAACCCGAAAAAGAGGACGCTCCTTCAACGCCCAAGTCTTCTCCAACAGTTAAAGAGGCACCAAAAGAAAACTCTCAACCTGAAAAAGAGGCCGTGCCTTCAACCTCCACATCGTCTCCTGAGAGTAAGGAAGTTCCGAGCCACGAACGCCAGCCTAAGTAAGCCTTATCTTTAAGTGTGGTTGAAGGGGGGTTTTTCGCTGCATAATGCACACTGAAATCCATTGATGGCCCCACGTAAAGTTTTGTGAGATCCTTGAGTCGCTCAAATCCCTTTCCACAAGGGATGAAGGTATCCAGTTTTTCCACATCCAGGGGGCCGAGATGTAAACGAAAATGGCCCATTTGATCCCAAACCCGTGTTCCCAAGACAGCTCCTTGTCCTAATCGTTGCCATTGACCTGTTCGACCAATACGTGTTTGCTCCGTTCTTGCAAGGGGGCGCCACCCCCCCACATAACGTTCGACAGATACGGGAATCTTAAAATAACTTCTTAGGATCGTTTCAAGGCCCTTTGCGGATCTAGGATGTGACCAATAAAGAGCAGCATAATCCAACAGACTTCGGTCAGGAACTGCCAAGCGGTTTTCAAGTGCATCTTGCCCGATTCCTATAAATGATTTGAGCCCAATCGCTATTTCTGTTTTCTCTGGTACGAGAGTATTAAGGCTGATCATATATTGTTTACGGATACGATGGAGAATGGATGTTAGGCGATGATTGAAAATATCTAGAAAATCCTTAAGACTTGTGTCTCCATTACGTATGCGTTGAATTAGCATTTCTGTATAAGGGAAGGGCAGGGGCCCTTGAATGCCGGCAATTCCCATAAAATTTATATTGAGGATGGGAGGGAATTCTGAAGTCAGTTGGACATTATCTAAGGAGTAAATATCGCTTGCCATGGATTCTAAATAAATCCGTGATTTAACCGTTACCACTTCATCGAGAGGGTTAACCGTTTCTCCAAAGGGGGCAGCTTTAGGGTAAAGATATTCTAAGAGCTTAATGGCTTGATGAAATTCAAACCTATAGGGCTCCTGAAAAAGGATATCCTTTATAGGAGGGGCTGATTGCCGATTTGTGCGGGCCATCGTTTCCAAATTCCATCCGTTTGAGAGCTAATAAGCGTTAATTCTGTAAAAGAGTTGAGCGAGACATATAGACTAAAAAACTCATTAAGAACTGAAGCAAGCATAAACCCTCCATTTCCCGAATTGGGGGGCTCGTTTATGGTTAAAGTAATACTTAATCCTTGTATAAATCCTCTCCACGAATCCTTTCCCCACCGACGCATAACGGATTCATAGGTAATGTTTTCGAGTGCATTAATTTCAGGATGGGATTTACCCTTATTAAAACCAGAGTAAAGCTGTAAAAGCTCTTTTAATGCCAAGGTGGCTTTCTGGTTTCCGCTTAAACTCAAATGATTGAGCGAAAGTTGAGAGATTAAGCGCCATTGAGATTCCCCATCTAAGGATGGGGGTAAGGGAGCCGTTGGTCGAGAGAGACACGTAATGCTTGTGGGAGGGATCATATCTTCCGCCTGGAGCGCGCCTCCCGCAGGGATATAAAGAGGCAAGTCTCGGTTCGTACAAAGAGTATGGGCGTAGACGGTTTGATTGCTCGGATTTTTCGGGGAAAAATTATAGTCGACAAAAGAAAGAAAAACCTCGGTGCCCGAAACTTCAGGGATTTCAGAAGGAGACCGTGTTGAATGCCAAAAAAGTCCATTATCCTTTGCTTCTATGGCGTAATCATAGGAAAAATAAGGAGCAAAAACTTCTGTTTCCTTTCCCCCATTTATAGCCGCAACAACTTTTAGAATACTGTGGATCTCCGTTGAATCTTCGTTCCGTTGATCCCCCACGATTTGGTAAGAAACGGATTGGTAATTCAAATCAATAGGTTCACTAATTTTAGGAAAAAGATTGATGATCGGTGTGCAGCCCAAAACAAAATGGGTATGATTGATATGGAGCTTATCGACGCGACTGCTGTCGGCCAGGGGGATGTAAATATCGACATAACGATCAGCTTTGCTGGTCGAAAAATTGTGAATGTCTAAAAACTTAAATTTATCGGGAAAGATAAAAAATTCATGCAATAATCGATAAGCATCCAGGACATTATGGGGGTAGGGGATTAAGGATTCGTCCTCCCTGAATCCGACAGGCGTGATGGATCCTTCAGGTAATAGAGTAGGGGTGGGGGCCGTATCCGCTTGGACAAAGACGGGTGTTGGCGTGTCGGGAAGATAGGCCAAGATGCTATCGTAGAGACATTGAGAGGTAAGAGAATCTCCAGATAGAAAGAAGCGTAAGCGAGAGGGCTCAAGTTCACTCATTATCCCGTCATACCGTTGAATACGCAAGTGAAGGATCCACTGGGTTTTGACCTCAGCCGGCAAAAGGGGGCTTTGGTCGATATTGAGGATCTTTGCGGTTGAGACTTCAAAGGGCCATAACTCTACGGGGTAAGCTGTTTGAAAACGGCAAATTTTCTTTTCTTGGGCTTCTGCAAAAAGAGCTGTCCCACGGGGGACTTCGTATCCAGCAGTTGGTTTTCCGAGATGAGGGGAGAGACGGAATGAAGCAATGGCAGCAGAAGGAAAAGGAGCAACAAATTGCGGATACAGAACACCTAAAAGCGTGTTCGTAAACTGAATATAGCGATTGTCCAATTCTTTTTGTAGCCGCCCTGTCAGGAAAGCAAAGGATTCTAAAAGCCGTTGGACGTGTGGATCAGATGATCCCGCAGGAGACATGTTCAAGTTTTGTGCAATTTTAGGATATTGGGCAGAAAAGCGTGCGCCTGCGCGATGCAAGTACATCATTTCCTGCTGATAGTAATCCAGCATTTGCTCAAAGTTTTCTCGGCTCACGGCTTTCCCCTGCTGTTTTTATAAAGAGAGTTTACTTGAAAATTGCTCGGGTTGCTATCCCCAAAGGGATCCAGCTTACCCAATCTTCGCAAGGTGCTGATCTACAATAACGCTCTCGCCCTTTTTGACATAAATATTTTCAATCACACCATTGCGTTGTGAGCGAATAATATTTTCCATTTTCATCGCCTCAATAATAGCAATCGGCTGCCCACGCTTAACCACGTCCCCTATGTGAACAGCAACTTCCACCACAAGTCCGGGCATGGGCGCTACAACAACTCTCGGGCTATCGACCTTTTCTTTGACCGGCATCAGAGGAATAAGATTCCCCACTTTACGATTCACAACCCACGTTGTCGCGCCATAGCCATTCCAGAGCAGCTCATCCTTGATCTCTTGGGTATTCACTTGCAGAGTGATGGCATTTCCCTGAAAGATGCTTTTAAAGAGAACATCCCCAGGCTTCCATTCTGTTTCGACTAAAAGTGTTGAATCTCCTTCCGTGACAATATAGCGTGATTGAGCCACCGTCACTGTAACCAGATAGGGTTCTCTTTCAATAAATACACTCAATTCGGCGGAGGTTAATCCGCGTCTCTTGACATGCATCACAGCGGCCGCTCCAATGGCCACAGAGGGATCTAAAGGAGTCACGGGTGCAAATCCCTTCTCATAATATTCATCCAGGGTTGTGACGTTAAAATTCGCCTTTTTAAAAAATGGAGAATTGACAAGAGAGGCCAAAAAATGAACGTTCGTTTCGATCCCCCTTATATAACATTCATTAAGAGCATTGAGCATCCTATCACAGGCAAGCTCTCGAGTTGGTTGGTGAACAACCAGCTTAGCAAAGAGGGGATCATAATAGGGAGTGATAATCGTTCCTTCTTCTATCCCACTATCTAGTCGAACCTCACCCTCCTTTTCAAAAGGAGGATGATAGGAGCGAATACGTCCTGTGGATGGCAGAAAACCACGGGAGGAATCTTCCGCGTATAACCGTGCTTCTATGGCATGCCCTTTAAATTGGACGTCTGATTGCAGAAGACGAAGGGGTATGCCAGCTGCAACGGAAACCATTTCCTCTACAATATCAAGGCCTGTAATCATTTCCGTAACAGGATGTTCAACTTGGAGGCGAGTATTCATTTCGAGGAAATAAAAATTACCGCTGGGATCCAGAACAAATTCCACCGTACCAGCTGAGGTATATCCAGCTGATTTTGCTAAACGGACAGCTTCTTCTCCTATGCGTTGGCGCATTATAGGTGTAAGAGAAGGACTGGGGGCTTCCTCAATAACTTTTTGATGGCGCCTTTGTAGAGAACATTCCCTCTCGCCTAAGTGGATCACACGGCCATGAAGGTCCGCCAAAATTTGAATTTCAATATGGCGAGCGCCATCAATATATTTCTCGAAAAAAATACGGCTATCGCCGAAGCTGGATTCGGCTTCATTTATGGCCCCCTTTAAGCTGTCTTTAAGGTCAGACGGATGCCTAACAATGCGCATTCCCTTCCCGCCGCCACCGGCTGCAGGTTTCACCATTAAGGGATAACCGATCTTTGCTGCAATTTTATCTGCTTGTTCTAGATCTGCAAGAGGCTCATCTGTTCCAGGAATGCAGGAGATCCCGGAAAGACGAGCAAGTCGCTTCGCTTCCAGCTTATCCCCCATAGTTGCAATGACGTCGGCAGAAGGCCCGATAAAGACAAGCCCTTGATCCTGCACAGCTTGCGCAAAAGCGGCATTTTCAGATAAGAAGCCATAACCCGGATGAATGGCTTCCGCCCCACTTTCTTGTGCAATCCTTAAAATAGTGGAGATGTTTAAGTAACTCTCACGAACAAGGGCCGGGCCGACACAATAGGCCTCATCGGCCCTATTGACGTGCGGGCTATCTTCATCCGCTTCTGAATAGATCGCGACTGATTCAATCCCCATCCGCCGGAATGTACGGATGAGGCGGCAAGCGACCTCTCCACGGTTTGCAATAAGAATTTTTTTAAACATGCGATACCTTTATGAACGTCATCCCCCGCCGTGGTGGGGATCCCAGGAAAATTTTTGTACTGTGGCACCTGCGGCCCCACTTTGGCGAGGATGACGCCAGGGAGGTGTGCCCTTACACCTTCGTTTTTTTTGGACCCTCACCTCGGGCTGTATTGACAGGTTGAGCCTTTGTTTTAACAACTTTCGGCTTGCGTGGGTGTTTAACCATGACAGCTTCCTTAACAGCTAAACTCTTACCCCGAGACGCACGTGGGTGTTTAACCATGACCGCTTCCTTAACAGCTATGCTTTCAACCTTTACAATTGGTTTTTCAGCTTTTTTGCGTGCTTTTTCATCTGCTTTTTCTTTTCCCTTGTACCCTGCTTCCATTAAGCGACGCACTTCTTGGTCTTCCCATTCAGCGGTCATAAAAGGCACCATGGCATTCATTTGAGGAATGAGACCCAAACTAAAAGCGTGGACCCCAAGCCCAATTCCCCAGCTAATAATGACCCATATGGGCCAAAAATAGCCTCCCCCTGAAATGGCCCAAATAAAAATGAGCCCAACATTTACAACTACATAGATGAGTGCGTCCGTATAAAAACGGCGCAGCTTCCTTACATGATCGCGTACTTGATGTTCATTCATAATGCGTCCCCGTAGTTCTATTATAATGGTATATTGTTATGCTTTTTCCATATCTTTTCAAGGCTCTTATTTTTGAGCATCTTTAAAGAACGACAAATGCGCATCCTCGTCTCTTGAGGTATGATGATATCGTCGATATACCCCCGGCTCGCTGCCACGAGGGGATTAGCAAATTTTTCCCTATATTCCTCTACATAATGTTCTAGCTTTTTCTTATCCCCACCTTCTTTACGAAACATGATTTCAATGGCGCCTTTAGGCCCCATTACAGCAATCTCAGCTGAAGGCCACGCATAATTTACATCCCCCTGCAAATGTTTTGAGCTCATCACATCATAGGCACCCCCATAGGCCTTACGGGTAATAACCGTGACTTTAGGGACAGTGGCTTCCGCAAATGCAAAGAGAAGTTTTGCCCCATGCTTAATAATCCCCCCATGTTCTTGAGATATGCCGGGCAGAAATCCGGGAACATCCACGAAGGTTACGAGGGGAATATTAAAACAATCACAGAATCGAACAAATCGGGCGGCTTTTCGTGCGGAATCAATATCAAGACACCCTGCGAGAACCAAAGGCTGATTTGCCACAATTCCCACGGTTTGACCTTCAAGACGTGCAAAACCGATAATAATGTTTGCTGCAAAGGTAGGCTGAATCTCGAAAAAGTCTCCTTCATCGACAACTTGATAGATAAGGTCTTTCATATCGTACCCTTCAGAAGAATTTGGCGGAATAAGTTTATCTAAAGAGGGGATTTTTCGATCCGCAGGATCTGATGTTGGTGTGATTGGAGATGTTTCTCGATTCGAGAGGGGTAAAAAGTTAAAAAATCGCCGTATTTCAAGCAATGTTTCCACATCATTTTCAAAAGCCGCATCCGCAATGCTTGATTTGCTTGTATGAACCTTTGCACCCCCCAACCGTTCATGGGTAACAGATTCATGGGTGACGGTTTTCACCACATCTGGTCCAGTGACAAACATATAGGACGAGTCCTTAACCATAAAAATAAAATCGGTCATGGCGGGTGAATATACAGCCCCTCCTGCACAAGGCCCCATAATCACAGAAATTTGAGGAATCACGCCTGAGGCATCCACGTTTCGTTGAAAAACAGCCGCATACCCAGCTAAAGATTCAACACCTTCTTGAATCCGAGCGCCCCCAGAATCATTCAGTCCAATAACAGGTGCCCCCACCTGCAGGGCTTTATCCATAATTTTAACAATTTTCTCCGCATGAGTTTCGCTTAAACTGCCCCCAAAAACCGTAAAATCTTGTGAGAAAACAAAAACCATACGTCCTTCAATGGTTCCATACCCCGTAATAACGCCATCCCCCGGAATCTTCGTTTTTTCCATTCCAAAATCATGGCAGCGATGTTCAACAAGCATATCCCATTCTTCAAAAGAACCGGGATCAAGAAGGACGTCTAACCTTTCGCGGGCGGTAAGCTTGCCCTTTTGATGCTGGGCTTCAATTCGCTTAAGTCCTCCACCCAGCTTGGCAGAGGTTCTTTTCTCTTCGAGCTTTTTTAGGATGTCATACATCGGTCTTTCCCCTCCCTTGTCCTATTATGCCAAAAGGAGAAAAAAGGACGAAGGGTTTGATCAACTTGTCTTCTAGACTCAAAGGACTTCAAGAATATATCAGTGCTTGGAATGTATGCCCATTACAGCGCCTGTCGGATCAAGAAAAACGCTGATAAATCCTTGATTTTGTCCAAGATCCATAACAGGTACAACAATTTCAGCGCCTAAATCTTTTGCTTTATTTGTATATTCATGGATATCACCGACAGAAACGAAAGGAATCCAACGCGATTCCTTACCTTCCTTAGCCTCAGAAATTCCTGCGCAAGGTCCTTCACCCGCATCAATTTCCAAAAATGATTTATCCCCATCCATTTTTTGGGGGGTTATCTTCCACCTAAAAAGATGTTCGTAAAAGTCTTTTGCTGTTTTCGGATCCGTCGTGCCTAGTTGCACCCAGCCAAATGTATTTTTCATAATCATTTTCTCCTTTTTAATGCTTTTTTATTATAGAAGAAAATAAATTAAATTTTTATTAAGCTATGCTTCAGCTGGCACTTCTTCCAAGGCTTGAAAAGTTTTCATTCGCCCACAAATCTTATCCATAAAGATGGCAAGCGCACCATTGCAAAGCACATTAGCCACTGTAATAAAAGGATCGATCAAAATATAGAGTGTTGTTAAAAGTCCTATCATGGGGCCAGTAAAACCAAAATATTCGCCCAAGATCGGCGTTAACACAAGCATCTCTCCCCCTGGGACAGACGCGACCCCGAATTTTGCAACCATGTAATACATGGAAAAGATTAAAAATGTTCCATAGCTCATAGCCTCAAACCCATTAATTGCCAAAACCGCTGCCATCAAAATGGGGATACCGATCGAATCTCCCACGTGGTGGATATTGGCAGTTGCAGGAATAATGGCTTGGGGTAGAGCTTTGTTATTTGTGCTTTTTTCTGCGGCTTCCAAAGTCAAGGGCATCGTGGCTACACTGGACATGGTGGAGAGAGCCACCAGACCTGTCGGGAAAAAGTTTTTTAAAGAGGTTTTTATATTCTCCACGTTTCCCATATTGGCTTTAATGAAAAAGAACAGAATAGAAAGTGTTTGGACAACAACTATAAGCCCAATCATGGGGCCGTAGCCTGCAAACATATCAAAAAGAGACTCATCGTGTTGGATTTTAAATAAAAAACCAATGACGTATAGAGGAACCATAGGAATAAATATCTTTGTTAATCCAAGTTGAATCTTGTTTTTTAAGATATTTCCCCAGGAGGCAAGCCTTGCATTGCCAAAAAAGGCGCCATAAAGGCCAACAACCGTCCCCAAAAGTAGCGCTATTTCTGTGCTATTTTTGAATCGCGGATAGGGCAAAGAAAAGAAAGGTTCAAGCTTAGGAAGAAGAGACGGTGCATTCGTAACAATATTATCGGCATGATAGCCAAGGAAGGGTAAAAAGATATCCCCAGCAAAGTAGCCTACATGAATAAAGGCAAAGTTAGAGATAACCACAAAGGCTAAGATCATAACGATCAGAATAGGCGCACGCTGTTGAAAGGCCGAAAGACAAGCAAAAATAAAACCAAAAACAATAAGAGGCATGCAGAAAACAAGGGTTTCTTTCATAAAAATGCTTACAGTAAAGAAAGCGCGTTGAATGTTCTCAGGTACATAATCCCCGACCAGCATGATTAAGACGATGGAAAGCCCTAGTTTTATAATTAAACCAAAATCTTTCGTCATTTGTTTCTCCTTAATAAAATTTTCTCAAACTACCGAATTTTGCGCGTTTTGAAAAGGAATTTGTGTATTTTGTGGCTTATCGTTGACTTTTCCTCGGGACTCGGCGTATATAGCTAGTAGTAATTTTTTCATACATCTTAGGAGATAGTAACGTGAAGCGCACTTTTCAACCCAGTAATCTTGTTCGTAAGCGTCGTCATGGTTTTCGTGCCCGTATGGCAACCGTCGGTGGCCGTAAGGTTATCAACCGTCGCAGAGCTAAGGGACGTGCACGTCTGAGTGCTTAGTCAGTTCCCCGCCTCCGCGAGGACAATCTTGGAACGCCTTAAAAAACGCCCAGAATTTGTGGCCGTTTCAAAGACAGGCAACAAGTGGATCACCCCCGCTTTTGTCATTCAAATATAT
This sequence comes from Alphaproteobacteria bacterium, assembly GCA_013815465.1. Taxonomy (GTDB): domain Bacteria; phylum Pseudomonadota; class Alphaproteobacteria; order UBA9655; family UBA9655; genus UBA9655. Next base: position 19,391 of record JACDGE010000023.1, read on the forward strand.
CAACGGGCCCCGAGTGGGCTCCTCCGTTATGGAATTACGGCCAGCAGAAAAGTAGGCGGTGCGGTTGAACGCAATCGGGCTAAACGGCGTTTAAGAGTCCTTATAAAAAATATTTTGCCTTCGCTTGGTCGCCCAGGGGTGGATTATGTCTTCATTGCGCGCCAAGAGATTTTAAAGCGAGATTTTGCGACGATGGAGGAAGAGCTGACCCATGCCGTAAATATGTTGGGTAAGAAGGCGAATTAGGCTTATAGAATCAACTTTGTGAAATACTTTTTTTCTTGTTTATATCCCACACCTATTTTATATTGTTTTTATCATACGAGGATAATTCTTTTGATTCTTACTTTTAAACAGGAGATGTTTGCCCGTGCGTTTTAATAAATTTTTTATACTTTCCTTATTAGCTTCCTTTCATTTTTACAATGCCAGTGCGATGGAACAAGATGATAAACCGGAAGAGTTGATATGGAAAACACCTGTGGGGCAGGCGCACTGTACGGTAGAAAAGCATCCACAGCCTTTATATATTAAAGACGGACTCTACGAGGCAGTGGATCAGATTTTTGGCCACCCTCAGCACTTGTTTGTACACTCCTGGGGGTTTTTAAACAACAATACAGAGAGATCATTATTTACCCTTCTTTATGCCCAATGGGACCAAGGCCTTGCTTTGATTTGGAGTTTATCTAAAAATTGCGGCCGTTACGCCAATGGTACTGACCAAACGGCTGACCTATTGGAGGCTTCCATAAAAAACTTCGTTACCCATCTTCAAAAAAAGAATCGCGTGTTTTATGCTCCCGATTACAAGCTTTCAGAGTTTCTGCGAAAGGAACTGGAAAATCTGCAAGTACAAGAATTGGATTCGGTTGTGACAGCCTCACCCATTACAGGCGAGCGTCTCCTAAAGTTCTATGTAGGAGGCAAAAAAGGAAACACCTTCACAACGAATCTTTTGGATTTGGTGCACAATGCCTCTGTAAAGGATGAAGAGCAGGAAGGTAATTATATAAAGAGTAAAGTGAAAGACCTGGATTCGATAGTCCATATGGGCATTCGATTTGACGTTCATGAAATCAATGATGAGCCTAGGGATGAGCTTTATATTGATCTTAGTAATAACTTCTCAACCCATAAAAAAACAAATTATGAACTAACGTCATGGGTGCCTTTTGATGTATACCCAAGTCCCTTACCAGCTTCTAACCCTGTCCACCGTTTATATAACCTAAACTTTACAAGATGGGCAGACGTCTCACCACCAGAACAAACGGCTTCTGGGAAAGGAACTGTTGTATTATGGTCTACAGATGTGGATAATCGACATACTCACACGTATGTGCAATTTCACGTAGAGCCGTCTAAAGGAGACGCTGAACTTACGGAAATTTTAAAAGCGTCACATTTATCGTCTCTCAGTTCCTTTATTTCTGAATTTCAGAAAGATAATGTAGTTTACTTTTCTCCCTCTTTTCCAGAATCATGGCATAGTATGCTCGGCCTGATGAAAGTAGATCCAATCACGTCCATCAAAAAAGAAGTAGTGACCTATAAGACGGTATTCTCTATTGGTAATGAAGAGGTAGAGAACTTATCAACCTTGCCCATATCGAAATAATAAGAACTAATTAACCCTTACTGACCAAGAAGCCCTTCACTTTACATGAGGGGCTTCTTATTTATCTAGGAGATACATGAAGGCCTTAGTAACCCTCTTACTCAAACTCCTTATCTACACATATCGCCTTGGAATTTCCCCTTGGCTGCACCCCCGTTGTCGATTTTTACCTACCTGCTCCCAGTATGCTCTTGACGCCATCGTCTGTTATGGGCCTTATAGGGGCAGTATTTTAGCATTAAAAAGGCTGTGCCGTTGTCATCCCTGGGGAGGGCGCGGCCATGATCCAGTTAAGGAAGAAGAATTATGAACGACCAAAAGAATTTGATTATTGTTATCATCCTCTCCATTGCCATCCTCTTTGGATTTCAATATTTCTTTTCTTCTAAGTCTCAGAATACTCCAGCCCCTCTTGCACAACAAACACACCAACCCGCTCCACAAGCAGCGGCCCCTACAGCATCTCAGGTCCTGACCCGGGAAGAGGCTTTAAAAGCCCAACCCCAACGGCTTGCCATCGAAAGTATAAGCGTCAAGGGTTCAATCAATCTGGAAGGGGCTTTGTTTGATGATCTGACCCTGTTGAAGTATCGGGAAACCGTTGATCCCAGTAGTCCACATATTATCCTTTTGTCTCCCGAAAATACGAAACACGCCTACTTTGCGCGGTTTGGGTGGACGGCCCCGCAAGGCGCTCTCCCCAATGAAAAGACAGTTTGGAAGACCAATGGATTAACGTTGACGCCCCAAACGCCTGTCACCTTAGAGTGGGATAATGGGCAAGGCCTCCTTTTTCATCAACTCATTGCTATTGACGAAAATTATATGTTCACCATTGTCCAAAAAGTAACAAACCAGGGAACGGATGCGGTTTCTTTAACCCCTCAAGGGATGTTAACCCGCCTGGGGGAGCCAAAGTCTGCGGGCTTTTTTATTCTCCATGAAGGTCCTGTTGGTGTTTTTGATGGAAAACTTTCTGATCCCAGTTATGAAGATATCGCCAAAACGGGCATTCTTCAAAACCCGAAGGCTCCCGGCTGGTTGGGTCTAACGGACAAATATTGGTTGACAGCACTGATTCCTGATCCAAAAGTTGCCATGACCTCGTCTTATACTTATCAAGGGGAGGCAGAGAAGGCCTTAATTTCGGCCATCTATCAAAGAGATCCCTTGGCTCTTGAGCCGGGAAAAAGCATTGAGGTAACGGACCACTTTTTTGCGGGGGCGAAAGTTCTAAGTCTTCTCGATGGATATGAGCCCACTCTGGGCATTAATCACTTTGACTTGGCCGTTGATTTTGGATGGTTCTATTTTCTGACCAAACCGATCTTCTATGCCCTCGACTTTTTAAAGAATCTTTTAGGGAACTTTGGTCTTGCGATTTTGGCCTTAACAGTTCTCATTAAACTCCTGTTCTTACCGTTGGCGAATAAATCCTATTCTTCTATGGGACGGATGAAAGCGTTGCAGCCCGAAATTGAAAAGATCCGTGAACGGTATGCGGATGATCGTCTCAAAATGAATGAAAAAACCATGGAGCTTTATAAAAAAGAAAAAGTTAACCCTATGGCAGGTTGCCTGCCCATGATCGTTCAAATCCCTGTGTTTTTTGCCCTTTATAAGGTTCTGTTTGTATCGATTGAGATGCGCCAAGCCCCCTTTTATGGATGGATTCATGATCTTTCTGCTCCCGATCCAACAACTGTTTTTAACCTTTTTGGCCTCATTCCGTGGGATCCACCGTCCTTTTTGATGATTGGGGCATGGCCCTTGATTATGGGGGCTACCATGTTTTTACAACAGAAAATGAGTCCCCCTCCTGGTGACCCGACGCAAGCGAAAATGTTTTTGCTGATGCCTATTTTCTTTACCTACCTTTTGTCCCAATTCCCCGCCGGTCTTGTCATCTACTGGGCGTGGAACAATACGCTCTCTATTGCTCAACAGTGGTTTATTATGAAACGCTCAGAAAAGAAGAAGAAAAAGGCCAAAGCATGAGTGAAAGCGAAGAGCTGGACGTCAGCGAATATGCGCGCTGGCTTTTCGCACAGGAATGTACTTTCGAGGCGGGTGCAGACAAAATGGAAATTCTGCCCCCCCCTACTTTGCCTGAAATTGCGTTTGCGGGGCGCTCGAACGTTGGGAAGTCCAGCCTCATCAATGCTCTTCTAAACCGCAAAAGCCTCGCCCGTATCTCTCATACCCCAGGACGTACCCAACAACTGAATTTTTTCCTGCTCGGAAAACGATTTTACATTGTCGATATGCCTGGCTATGGTTACGCTGCTGTATCAAAATCAAAGATTAAGACATGGTCTCAATTGATTCAAAATTACCTGAAAGGACGCGTGCCCTTAAAGCGTGTCTTTCTGCTGATTGATAGCCGCCACGGGTTTAAGGTAACCGATGAAGCGGTAATGAAAGAATTGGACCAGGCTGCCGTTTCTTATCAAATCGTCCTCACAAAAACGGACAAGTCGACGCCATTGGAAATAGAAACGCTAGTTGAATCGATTACAGCTACGCTTAAAAAGCACCCCGCTGCTTTCCCCATTCCTCTTCTAACGAGTTCGTTCACTAAGGAAGGATTGGCCCCTTTGAGGGAGGCGATCGCGGAGTTGGTGGGGTAGTTTACCCCGCTGGATTTATGATTACATGCCAGCAAGCCACATGATTGCTATTGTAAATCTAGAGATATATCTATGATGGAAAAATAATTTTTACGGAATAAAGATGGGCGTTATAGCGAATCATGTGAATAGCGCCATCACAACCGCTCCCTCACGTGCGGCAATTCGATGACATTGCAAGGTGTGATCCTGCCGCGATATCTTGTTTTTCAATATATTAAAGTTCTGCAATTCCCCAGAAGTTGACCTTTTTTCACCCATACGACAGCACTATCCAGAAAGCCATAAAAATGGATTGCTTTGCTGCGCTCCCAATAACGAGCCTGTCGTCTACTGTGTATACAAGCTCTTAAGGGCAGCGCTATTGACTTTCACAGGGTAGCGAACGCGAAGAGCATTCACATAGCTTGTTAAAAGATCATTTTGGTAATGCTTCAAAAGAGCTTCCTTGAAGGCGGCCATTTTTTCTTCCCTTACCTTCGGATCTGGAGGAATGACCTTATTCAAAACAACTACAGCAAATCCTTCAGGAGTATGGGCCACCCCTGCTTGGCCTAAATGCAAGGAATAGATAAGGTTTTTCACTCCGTCTGGAACGGTTGGAGAAGGCTCGGACAAGGAAATATTTGGAAGGAGAGTCATTAAAGCGGCCTTCCGATTGCCTTGGTTGAATTCTTGTTTATACTTGTCTGCTTTAGCGTAGGCTTCCTTGATTTTCTCGTTTTCAGACCATATTTTTAAGACACGACCTTGAATTTCGGCAAAGGGCTGAAAGGCAGGGGGGCTAACTTTATCGACTCTCGCCGTAAAGTAGGCTCCATTGTTCGCTTGTGTGAAGGGGCTATCCGAGCCTTCCTCAAGTTCAAAGGAAGCTTTTAGTATTTCTTGAGTGAACTCTCCATCTTGAGGAAGTTGAGGAGAGACTGTTTCCATCCGGTCCTGACCATGGATATTAACATCCGTCAGCTTAATGAGTTGTGCCCCCGGAATGGTGGGAGAGAGCTCTTCAAAAGTAGCGCCGCCTGCAATTTTATCATCAATTTCTTGGGTAAGTTTATATATTTTTTCAATTGATTTTTCTTTCTGCACCTCAGCTACGACAAGAGCCTTTATGTCTTCTAGTTTTTGTTTCCCAAAGATTTCTGATTTCGCTTCATAGGTTTCCTTTATTTCTTCATCCGTGACTGGGATTTCTTTTCCTATAACGCCTGGGTCAAGAATCAGAAGGGAAATTGTCCTCAGTTCGGGGGTCTCAAATTCCTTTTGGTGTTCTTTATAAAAGGCTTCTAAAACTTCATTGCTGGGGGGTGGAGGGGGTGGTATATCTTTGATGGACACCATAAGCATGGCAACTTGTCGATGTTGGTATTGAGCATCAAAAAGAGGATCTATCATGGCGTCCGGGAGGTAAGCCCCCACCATAATTGCGTCTGATAGCTGCTCACGGACGAGTCCCTGGCGAATTTCAGAAATGAACGTATCTTCTGAAAGTCCATTGCTACGTAGGATTTGCACAAAATGATCCTTATCAAATGCCCCGTTTTCATTTTGAAATGCTTTTATAGAATGGATGCGATCGCGCAGGATATCATCACTCACTGTAAGCCCTAAGTGTTTTGTTTCAAGATTAAGGAGCAACTCATGAATCAGCTCCCACAAAATCATTTGGGGGAGATCCGCCTTTAAGAGCTCTTCACGGCTGGGTGATTTGCCAGAGTCAGCCGCCATACGTTGTGCATATTGTTGCACTTTTTCAGTAAGCTCGTAGCGACTGATGGCTAAGTTGCCCACTTCAGCAACAACAGCATTAGGGTCGTGAGGTCGAAAAAAATTCCCTCCCCCAAAGAAAGCAATAAAACTTAAAGCAACGATAGCGAGAAAGACTTTCGCTATGCGAGATTGAGAAAATTTTTGAAAGGCTTGGATCATGCTAAACCGTTATGTTAATTTATTTTCAAAGATCCTACAAGTTATTGAGCAAACTCGCAAGACAAGAACCTTGACTCAGCCCTCATATTTCTGTACTTGATTTAAATGTGGATGGGTGGCCGAGCGGTTGAAGGCACCGGTCTTGAAAACCGGCAAACGTGAGAGCGTTTCGTGGGTTCGAATCCCACCCCATCCGCCATTTTCAAGGGTTTTTAGCAGGGCTTTTTCTTTTGCAGGAATCCCAGGGGATACTAGAGAATAACAAAAGACATTTGAAGAGTCATTGGTGGCCCTCTGTTAATACGTCAATCGCAGAGTCTGTATACTGTCCCCCAGCTGTCCCACACCCCATTAAAAATCCTATATTTGGTCATTTTTACTACAAAAATATAAAACTACGTAGTTCATTAATGACTCTATTCTTAAGCCCATTTGAAGCTCATTTCACCTGAACCCGTATACTCTCAAAGATTTTTTGAGGTGACCGTGTCTGCCTTTCTCTCACCTTTAATGCGCTCCGGGGATTGCTGGCGCAAATTCAATAGAGTTGAAATCCTTTCTTGATATATTTCTTGAAGTTTTTCGACGGAATCAAGGTGCTGATTCCTTTTTTTCAACCAATTTCTCTGTTCCTGGAGAAGTTGTGTTTTAGATTTATCATCTAAGAAGGAGAGTAATATTTTATAAGAAGCATTCAAATTATTATCCAGGTTCTTTAATTTTATATTATCACCCAATAAGCCTGCTAAAAGTTCTTCCTTATTTAAACGATTTCCGACAGCATACAATTTACCATCTTTGCTAAGGCGCCTCAAGATGACAGCGCTTGACATGTCGGCAGTGCCTCCACCAAAACTAAATACTTTGCAAAGGATTTCTTGATAGCCGCTATGAGTAAAATCCCCCCTTGCAATTTCTTCTAAGATTATTGTGTCGGGATCCATTTCATCGCCCCTTATTGACTCAGGCTTTGGACATTCAGCAATCTTCAGAAAAGTATCCGTGCTCTCAAGAACGACATACTCTTTATCTTTGATAAGATCAGCTACGGTTTTGTTTTTATATTTTTTCTCAAGTCCATCGAAATACTCATTACTGCTAACGCACGTTTCTAAAAGCATTTTAGCTGGAATAAGTTCTATGTTTTTTAAAGTTATATTTGAATCAATATAATTATTTTTCGCAATTTTTACGCCAGCTAATATTTCAAGGGTATCGCATTGCCTAATAAAGGCAAAGTTTGCATTGATACTCGCTTGGGAAACATAAGTTGGGTCGGGGCTTCCCTTCATGTGATATTCTTTACATGTTAAAATCGTCCCAATTTCGCTATGAAAAAATGTAAGATTTGATTCCTTGCCCATGGCATACACACCTCCCTGAATTAGGATCTTATTCTCCTGAGCGCAAAGAAAGTCTGCTGCGCATAAAGTAAAACAAAATAATAGAAACGTTCTATAAAAAATTTTATTTGTCATATTTTATCCATTGTTGTAATTGTATAATTAATAGCGAGCTGCTTCTTGAGGGGATCGATGGTACTTATAGCACTTCATAAACTAAAGTAAAGACTTAATGCCCTATGGTTAGCGTATATTAAGTCTTTACAGATAACCTAGAGGGATGTATGTATAGAAATATCTAATACGTTGTTGTTGGTTTAGCTTTTTAATTATTTGGAGTTTGTTTTATGAAAAAATCTATGAGCGTTTTGTCTGCTTTATTTTTGTTTTTATTATCTCCTCTCCCCGTTATTGCCATGGATCCATCGCCTTTTGATGATGAACCTAAGCAAAGAAAAATTCCTTCATTATTGGATCTTTCGGCTACAAAGGTAGCTGCCCAAATAAAAAAAGAATTTTACCAGGCGTCCTCTACAACCCTTCAAAGGATTCTTTTGAGCGGGCTTAGCCTTGAATTAATATGTAAACCAATTGAGCCTACGACTATATTTAACCCAAGGAAAATATCAGTTTTTCTTAAGGAGAACGATAAGCTTTCTTTGAAAGTCGGAACGTATGAAGTGGAAGATCTGGTTGTTGTTTCTGAAGAATCAGACAATGGATTACCTAGGTATACATTTTCTAAATTATTAAATGCTTTAAAAGATCCTAATAACAAAGCACTTTATAAGCAGATTTTAGAAGAAGAGACGAAAGGAAACGTCAGTGTCGCAAATTACCTACGCAACCAAATTGCTCGAAATCTGACATTGTCTGACTGGGTGGAGTTAACCCAATACACACAAGGGCTTGGATATGGGACTTATGCAGTCAATGATGTAAATAAAATTATTTTTTCACAGGAATTTTCATTCCAAAATAGTATATTCAGAGATGAAGATATTTACAGTATTTCTGAGATTGCGTCCTTTGGTGCATGTTTGACCAATATCAAGCTGAGTCGACTAAATCTAGATCGGCTTCTGCGAACGGAAAGTGCTGCGGGAGGTCGTCTGACTGCTCTCCTGCAAGGACCGTCTTTAAAATCCCTTGATCTGAGTGGCAACGATCTCCGTCAAGATTTTTTAAATGTTTTGCAAAAATTATCACAGCTCACAAATCTTAATGTGGAACACAACTTATTGAACAGTTTGGATTTGAGGAGCTTTCCTCAGCTTACAACCCTTAATGTAAGTTGGAATTGTTGCCTTAAGGATTTTCTTCCATACTCATGCCACTATCCTGAGAATATAAAATGGTGCCTTACATCTCTTAATGTTGCTCATAATGATTCCATAAACACCAAGCATTTTCAGCATTTCACAGCTCTAACAGATCTTGATATGAGTTACTGCGAGCTTCGGAAGGTCAATGATTTGTCTTCTCTCACAAATCTTAGAATCCTTAACTTGAGAGAGAACGAACTTGGGGAAATAAAGAGGGCCCAGCACTTTAATTTGGAGGGGCATGAGCCTGGGGAAAATATGAGTATCTTGGCTACATTACCCAATCTGACAAGTCTAAATGTGGCCTGTAATGGTCTTAACCGTGAGGATATCATTGCTTTGGAACCCCTTCTGGAAAATCAGACGACAACTACTTATTTGGGAAAAGACAAGACTGGAGAACATATCATTATTGGTCCCCATAAAGAGCTATTCGATATAGATACACAATAAGATAAGCTTTATAGTCGCCGGCTTAAAAAGGCGGCTTAAGAAGGAGACGAAACAGCCTACTTCTGTTTTACGGATCACGCTCTACACCCCTTTTTCGTTTGGTTAACGGAGTGAGAGCGTGAAAAGTTTAACGCGGTAGAAGAGCCTATTCCCAGATAAAAATCATGCGTAGGCCGAACTTCTTGAGCTTGCTCACAATGGCATTCACGTTGCTGAGTTTATCAAGGAGCTTCTTCTAGCCGAGGTATTTGAAAAAAAACTCCACAAAGCACTAGAGTATACGAAAGCTCGGCTTGAAAAGATTTGCTGAAATCACCTTGCACGTGCTAACTCATAATGATGCATAAGGTCGTATCATCCTTTTTACAAACAATGGACTTAGCTTCAACAACAGATCTTGTTGAAGCAACCTATGTCCCTATCATAAACGGAAGCGCTGCGGCTCTCTTTCGTTTTGACGTGAAAGATCGCTCTTATGTTCTGCGTATTCTGCCTCCTCAAGCTAGCCACATAACTCGAACACATGAAGTTCTACTGGCACAACGGGCTGGAGAGGTGGGCATCGGGCCCAAAATCCATTTTGTTGCCCCTCATTTAGAAGCATTCATTACGGATTTTATTTCAGGTCGCACCGTAAATCCACTAGACTTTCAAAACTTATCTCAGTTGGGGCAATTTGCTCAACTGCTCCAAAAACTCCATAGCTCTCCCGGTAAAATCCCGGTAGCTTGCAGTCCCTTTCAACGTTTTCATAACTTCCTCGCAAAAAGTGAGCAACGGGGGTTAATCCTTTCTCCAAAGCTCTCTGAGGTAAAAAGATTGATGGAGGAAATTGAAGAAATTTTCCGATTGCATGATATTCCTCTTGTCCCGTGCCATCTCGATCTTCACTCTGAAAATATTATGCTCAGAGAAAAGGATTTTGTTGTTGTAGATTGGGTGAATGGAGGATTAAGTAACCCATATTTTGACCTAGCCACCTTTGCTATTTTTCATGGTTTAAATGAATTTCAGACAACAGCTTTCCTTACCACCTATTTTGGTCAACCCCCTCGAGAATTAGAATGGAGCCTTTTCAGGGTTGCGCAACCACTCCGCCTATTCGTTATAGCCCTTGGCTGCCTCTCAATGTCATCTGAAGGCAGTACATCTTACAATGACGCTTCGTTGGATTCTGAAGTCATTCCCTTCAGAGATTACATTTATATGCCTGCGAATGAAAAACTAAACCTGGCCCTGTGGAAAATAGGATTAATGATGTTGAAGGCGGGGCTTGACCAAGTTGATAAAAAGAATTTCAAAAATTCTCTCCAATATCTACATGACAACATCATTTGAAAAAAACTGTGGAAAGAAAGGCCAGTACCTGATGGCTTTACCTCAATATTTTTCAATGACATTCCTCTCCTAATCTGCTATTGTATTTACAGCAACAAGTTGAAAAACAACAATATAACTCCAGATAACTCAGAATATATACAGATAACAATTCATCACGCTTAACGCCCCCAAGACCCCGCCAAAAAGGAGGAAAATATGACACCCCACACCCAAAAGATTTTTCCGATTTTGAAAAGGAAGCCCTGGAAGCATCATCCATCGATACTCTCAAATTGGATCTGCAGCGCCATCTTAACAAGCTCCACGGGGAACAGAGAGAGGATAGTAAGGAACGGATCTCTGCCATTGAAGAACGTTGTAATGAGGAAATTCACTCAACCCTTGAGAAGCACGTGATGCTGCAGTTAGAGTGCATTAAGTTGAAGATGCCTCAACTCCTCAGGTGTCATCCTGAATTTATTTCAGGATCTTTTTTAGATGTTGAAATAAGTTCACCATGATAGTCTGGAGAGGTCATGATGGCTATGTGATCTCCAATTCAAACTAACCCACTATAGACAAGCATTTTCAGGAGATCCTGAAGACCTTCCACGGCACTGTGCTTCAGCTCTTCTCCCCGCACTTGAAGCGCTCGGAGGAGGATGGGGGGTGGCTCTACGCGCGACTCACTTCTCCGTCAACCGTAAACACTTTTCGCCTTATTCAAGAGTTTTTTGGTTTTAAAAGAAGCAGAAGGGCTCTTTCGAGCCGCGGTGATAACATCATGACCTTCATCATGGAGGCGGTGTACAACCGCTTGTCCAATCCCTTGCCTGCGGCAATTACTAAAAAACGAGCCATAGCTTTTTCCTACGTGGAGTTGTAAAAATTTTTATTGTTGGCATTTTTCACAATAATAAGTCGCCCGACCGCTTTGATTCATTTTCGTAAGAAGGGTGGTCTGACAATGATGGCAAGGCATATTAGCTCGATTATAAACCTTAAAAGAATGCTGAAAATAACCGATATTACCATTGGGTTGAATGTGATCTCGTAAAGTAGATCCTCCCGCAGCAATAGCGCGTCTTAAAACATCTTGGATTTCGTTTAGTAAAAGGTTTGTCTCCTCAAGGTTTAGCGTATTTGCTAAGCGTAAAGGGGATATTCTTGCTTGCCATAAAGCCTCAGATGCATAAATATTTCCTATTCCTGCAATAATATTTTGATTAAGGAGAGCATTTTTTATGGGGATGGCACGACGCCTTAAAGACGCATAGAGCTTGCCGGTATTTAAGGAACAATCACTTAAAGGTTCAAAGCCTAATGAATTAAAGGGAGTTGAATTTTCAATTTGATCTGTAGCCCTAATTAATAAAAAGCCAAAACGACGGGGATCGTTGAAGGTAATTTTAAATTTTTGAGTGGTGATAAAAATAACATGATCATGCTTCCCCGCTTCCACGGAAGAAGTTCCTGGCTCCTCAATAAGAACTCGGCCTGACATTCCAAGGTGCCAAATCAGGGTTAAACCATGATTAAAATGCAGCAAGAGATACTTAGCGCGACGCACCACAAGCGTAATCGTGTTATCTTTAAGAGTGCCTTCCATATTAAGGGGGAGGGGATAACGCAAGTTTTGTCGATTACACTGGATCTTTGTAAAAGCCTGCCCCTCCAGGACTGGCTTTAACGCTTGGCAAACGGTTTCAACTTCGGGAAGTTCTGGCATAGCAGGAAATTCCTAATATTTTATGTTTTTTAACCCTTAGAATAATTTTAGATCATATATGCAAATTTTTATACCTTAATTTTGATGAATTGTGGAGAATTTTATTCTCACCAAACGTATGCTTTTTAAAAATATTATTTCGTTATATATGACATGTTGCTTATGGATGCGTAGGCGAAAAGCTCGGAAAAGCATTGTTAGGGCCCACTAAGGGCGAACAAAATCTCCTGCCCAAATGATTTATAATCCCTTGGCTTTTTATTCCCCGTCGTTTGTAGCCCACAACCTTAAGTAGGACTATAACCACCCATAGGAAGTGGGGTATAAGAACCACTTTCGTTATCATGTGGTGAGCTTCGACGGGACTGAATAACACAAATAAAAGCTAAGATTGCGCTAAACATCACATAATAGGCAGGAGTAACAGGATTTCCTGTCCAATTCGTTAAAAACGTAGAAACCACGGGTGCGGTTCCTCCAAAAATCGCGAGGCCCATAGAATAGCTAAAGGCAACGCCACTATACCGTCTTTCTGCTGGAAAAAGATTAGCCATAAAAAGATTCATAGGCCCTTGAAAC
>JACDGE010000024.1 GCA_013815465.1 Alphaproteobacteria bacterium
CTCAAACGTTGCCCTGGGTCCCCGCCTTCGCGGGGATGACGCTGAGGGGTAATCACTTCTCCTGAAAAACCTGTGTGGCGTGGTTTCAGGAGTTCCCTAGCATTTAGATGCGTTTACCGCGGCAATTGAATGAAAAATTTGACAAGCTTTAAAAAGCGCGTAGGATAGTAAATGTACGATCAGATGAGTGTAACTATAGCGATTTCACTTGCATCCAACCCCTTCAAGACATCATCATATACATAATAAACTCACATCAAAAAGAGCAAGAAATGACAGATATCATCATCGTCGGTGGCGGTTTAACAGGGGGAACCCTCGCCTGTGCCCTTGCGGAAAAGGGACTTCAGGTCGCTGTCGTTGACCAAGTCGGCCCCCATAGCCCAACGCCAACCGACGGTCGGTCCTTTGCTCTCTCTCGCAGCTCTTTTCATATTCTGTCAAAGTTGGGGATTTGGGAAACCCTCGATGACGTCACCCCTATTACGAAGATCCATACATCTGATGGCGTCCTTCCCCAGTGGGTTGAATTTAACGAAATGGATGTGACGGGTGGACCGCTGGGGTATGTGGTGGATAGCGCCCTTCTAAAGGCCAAGATCCTAGAAAAAGTTTTTTCGTTTAAGAACATTACGTTGCATGCGCCCCAGTCTGTTCTGCGTATGGAACGAACGGACTTTCACGCTTTCATTGAAACGAATGGGGGGGAAACTCTAAAAGCCCCCCTCTGTATTGCTGCCGATGGGCGGTTTTCTCATTTAAGAACGGAAGCCCAAATTCCCCTTATCAAATGGTCCTATGATCAGGTGGCGATTGTGTGTCATCTGACCCATACGTTGCCCCACAACAATCAGGCCTTTGAGCATTTCCTACCCTGGGGACCCCTCGCATTTGTTCCGCGTCCCGGCAATGAATCAGGTCTTGTGTGGTCTGTGGAAAAAGAAAAAGCGGATGTTTTTTTAGCTCTTTCGCCGGAAGATTTTGCAGCCGAAATTCAAGCACATTTTGGGGATTGTTTAGGCCAGTTCACGCTTTCCAGCAAGCGGTGGTCCTATGCTTTAAGTGTGTGCCTGCCAAAGCGCCTAATTGATACGCGCTTAGCCCTTGTGGGGGATGCGGCCCACACCTTTCATCCGGTTGCGGGACAAGGACTGAATGTGGGTTTTCGGGATGTGAGCGTCCTTGCGGATGTGCTGACGGAGGCTTTTTCTTTAGGATTGGACCTAGGGGCTTCTCAGGTTCTGAAGACTTATCAAAAGCGACGGCGGGGGGATATTATCGCTATGACCCTTTTGACCGATGGGATGGTGAGGGTTTTTTCAAACCAAAGCCGTGTGCTCGCCCGCGTTCGCTCCGTTGGGTTTGGTGTAGTAAAGTATGTGACACCTCTTCGACACATGATGATTCGTCATGCTATGGGGATGAGGGGTCATGCTCCTTTCTTATGGGCGAGGGAACGAAGCACTTTCCAACCTACCCCCAAGCCTATCAGTAAAAACAACCCAAAAGGCGCTACCCATAAAAAGAGTGTGTGATCTTCAAAGGGAGGTCTTAAAAGGATGTCGTCGCCCATCAGGTGGCGCAGTTTTTCTCTAATGTCTTCCTCTGATTCACCGTGCTGCAGTTTTTCAAGGATAAAGGTTTTCAGGGCTTGGGATTCGTCGGTCTCTGAGTCTGCGATGGATTGACCGAGGCATATTGGACAGCGGACTTCTTGGTAGAGGATGGCCGCCCTTTTTTCAAGGGATGTGGCGGCAAAAAGAGGGGAGGAGAGGAGGAGAAAGAATACTATTATCCACTTGCACCCCCCTCGGGCGTCATTCCCGCCAAGGCGGGAACCCAGGAGCCAAGCAGCAAGTGTTTTCCTGGGTTCCCGCCTTCGCGGGAATGACGCTCTTTTGTTGGCGGATGAGGGCTTCTTCTCCCACACTCGCACTCTCCCCAAAATCGACACTACCCCTCCCAACACCATAAAAAAACCACCAATCCAAACCCACGGCGCAAGGGGAATGATCGATGCGCGAATGAGCCATCGATTATTTCCTTGATAGGGCCCTAAAATGACATAAAGATCTCTAAAGCCATTTGTATGAATGGCCGTTTTGCTCATCAGCATGTCTTGAGGTTTATACAGTCGCTTTTCAGGGGAAATTTGATGCGTTTCATAGGATAGAAGAACGCGTTCATAAAGGTAAGTGCCTTCTTTTCCTTGCTGAACGTTCTGTAAGGTGAGCGCTGTCCCACCCATACTCAAACTTTCGCCTAGTCCTAAGATCCCCATTTCATCGGTCCGCAAGCCTCCGCCCACACTTACGCCTAAGAGAGAAAGCCCGACACCTATGTGGGCAAGCGTTGGGCCTAAAGAAAGACGCGCTTGTTTGTAGGCCACCGCCGTTCCCCCTATAACCCACACGGAAGCCACAATGCCCGTAAAGGCCCAAAGGGACAGGGGATAGAGATGATAGAGAATTAGAACGATAGCCCCTAAAACCGCTGTTAAAGGGGCCATCAGTAGGCGCAAACCTGATTCATTCTTTTCTCGAAAGAGGCACCCTACGGGCAAGAGAATTAAAAGGGGGAGCATAAGGGGAATAAATGTTCTTTCAAAATAGGGGGCCCCAATGGCTACCGTTTTCCCCCAGACATAATCAGACAGCAGCGGATAAAAGGTTCCTAAAAAAACGGTTCCAAGCCCCAAACAGAAGAAAAGAGAATTGACGAAAAGGGCCCCATTACGAGACATAAGCTCCAGGGATTGAGTCTGAAGACGGGGAGATTTCCAAATCCATACAAAGAAAGCCACTCCCATAATGAGGCCTAAAAGGCATAAAATATAAAGACCTTTCTCCGGGTCTTGGGCAAAGGAATGGATCGATGTGATAAGACCGGAGCGGACCAAAAACGTCCCTAGAAGGCTTAGTCCAAAGGTCAGAAGACTTAAAAAAAGACTCCACCGATAAAGCTGTCCTGTACGAAGGGTATGGAGAAGGGCGGTTCCAGCAAGCCAGGGCATGAAAGACGCATTCTCGACTGGATCCCAAAACCACCATCCGCCCCATCCTAGCTCGTAATAGGCCCACCAGCTTCCCAACGTAATGCCGGCTGTAAGAGCGCTCCAGGAGAACAATGCCCAAGGGCGAGTAAGACGTGCCCACTCTGGGCCTCTCTCTTCTCCCCACAAAGCTGCGATAGCCAGCGAGAAGGGCGCAGAAAATCCCACATACCCTAAGTACAAGAGGGGGGGATGAACCAATAGCCCCCTATCTTGCAGGAGAGGGTTTAAGGATTTTCCTTCACTCAAAATAAAGGGGAGGAGCGTAAAAGGATTGGACGTCATGATTAAAAAGAATAAAAAGAGGAGAATTAAAAACCCTTGGGAGGTTAGGGCGCGCGCCCGGAAGAGGGGGTCTTTAAGGAAGATGGCTTGCGCCACAGCCATACCCGAAAGGATCAAAATAAAGAGCAACAGCGACCCTTCATGGTTCCCCCAAGAGGCCGCCATGCGATAATACCACGGAAGCTGCGTATGATCATGCAGGGAAACAAGGATGAGAGAAAAATCGCAGAGGAGAAAAGCTATGATCAGGGTTAAAAATGCCCCGCTTAAAAACCCCCCTTGAAAGAAGGCAGCCGTTCGGCCCAATGTCAGGTAGCGTTGATTTTTGTTATAAACCCCCCATGTGGAAGCAAGAACTTGCAGACTGGCAAACCCCAGTCCCATCGCTAAAAGAAAGTTCCCGAATTCACTGAGCATGATGTTGATCACTCTGAGGGCGCGGCCAGGACGGGGAGGACGCTCTTTGATTGATGAGCCCGGGGTCTTTTATTTGCATTGTTCCCTAAGTCCCTCTGCAACCTCTCGGGGCATATAATTTTCATCATGCTTCGCAAGCACGCTTTCCGCTTGAAAATGGGTTGGATTCATCAGGTATCCTTCGGCGACCACCCCTTGTCCTTCCCGGAAAAGGTCAGGCAAAATACCATGATAACTCACCATAATAGTTTCTTTCTGATCTGTAATCTTAAAGTGTACATTCTCTCCACGTTGTTGCGGGGAATCCATGTCCACCAGACCGCCCACTCGAATACGCTGCTGAGGAGAAATATTTTTTTGGAGAAGATCAGAAGGAGTATAAAAAAACACGAGCGTATCTTGAAAAGCCACCAGCACCAGAGAACCCGCAATCCCCAGACCCATCAGGGCAGAACAAATCAAAAAAAGACGTTGATGCTTGGGTTTCATCAGAACACTATAAGAGTGTTACGGTGGGGTATCAATATTAATCTTGGCTTTGGGGTAGGGTTGCCCATAGTTTAAAGGAAGTCCCTTTTTGAGTTCGCAGAGGAGGAAAAGGTTCTTTTAAGGTGGGCTTCTATGCCTTCACATCAGAGGATTGTATGTCCTAATCCTTAATTTTTTTTAAACGATCGAGAATTAATTTATTTGACCGCTTCCAATGAATAAGGGTCACACCCAAAAATAAACAAAGGCCCAGCAGACTTACGCCATAAGCTCCTAGAACATACATCAGATGGGGGGTGGAGAAATTCATGGCTTTGCCTCGAGTACATAAAGTTTCCGGCGATTCAACTCGGTCCTGGCGCGAATAAGCAGCATGCTCACAAAGTAACAGAAATAGGCGCCTGCCATCAGCAAGAGGGGCGTGAGCATGGTGGAATGAATTGAAGGGGCGGAAAGCTTAATAACACTTGCGGGTTGGTGCAGCGTATTCCACCACTCAACGGACCCCTTAATAATGGGAAGGTTAATGACACCGACAAGGGCCAGAAGTGAAGCAGCCCGGATTCCCTGTTCTGGATGGGAAAATGATTTATAAAGCGCCCAATAGCCTGCATACAAAAACAGCAAGACAAGAACAGAAGTGAGGCGTGCATCCCACACCCAGAACGCACCCCATATCGGTTTTCCCCACAAAGACCCTGTGATTAAGCTTAGAGCAGTAAACAACGCTCCAATGGGGGCGGCACTTATGGCCAGTACCTCTGCCAAAGGATGACGCCAAACGATCGCAAACAAGCTCATCAACGCTAGAAAACCATACACTAAAAGGGCCATCCAAGAGGCAGGTACATGAATATACATGATACGCATGGTGTCTCCCTGAATGAAGTCGGGGGGTGAGGTCACAAGGCCCGTATAAAGTCCCGCACACAATAAAATGATCATCACCGCAAATGAGAGGGGCAATAGCGGTTTTGTAACTTTAAGAAAAAATCCTGGTCGGGCCCACGTGTGCTTCATTTTACGCCTCCACAGCAATCGTAAGTGCCCATTGTCCTGCTCCCACAGAAAGAATGACGAGTAGAAGGGACCCACTGGTAAGGAGGCAGAAAGGCGCGAAAGAATCAAGCCCTAACCGGGTCATTTCCATTACAGAAAGGGCAAAGAGGAGAAGGGGAAGAACGAGGGGAAGAATGAGAAGCGAAACTAACACCCCCCCACCTTGGGTATGTAACGTCAAAAGCCCTCCCAAAATTCCAAGGGCGCTTAAGGCCGGAAGTCCGATGAGTAAGGTGAGTAAAAGGTGGGCGGTCTGAACAAACGAAAGGGAAAAGGAAGGAGAAAAAAGGGCCCCTACCATTAACAGCGGAAGACCGAGCAAAAGAACTTCAGCAACAATCTTAGCTAAAAGATAAAAAGAGGGAGAGAGGGGATGCAGAAAAATCTCATCAAGAAGGCCCGCTTGAAATTCTGCTTTTAAGAAAAAAGGTGTGGAAAAGAAAAGGGTGAGGGCTGCTAAAATCCATAGAACAGGGGGTGCACAGCGATTAAGTATGACTCCTTCCGATCCTAAAGCTAAGGTGAAACAAAAAAGAGCCAGAGCGAAAAAGCAGCAAGAAGAGAAGAGACTTCCGCGACAGAGATAAAGTTTGTGGATTTCAGTGAGGATCATCACGCACCCCTCGCTCCAAATGAGGGGAGGCTACTCGCAACAACAACCGTATTTGCCATTTCCCGGTTATCATGAGTGGCTCGCACAATGCATCCTCCATTGCCCAAATGAGCGCTAAGGGCCTCAGTCAGTATGGCGTGCCCTTCTTGGTCCAATCCTGATTCCGGCTCATCTAAAATCCACAAACGACGCTTCAGCCAATGACAACGGCTTAAACTGAGACGCTTTTGTTGACCGTGGGAGAGATGGGAAATTTGTTTATCCTTAAGGGCCCCAACGCCCCAAATATTCAGCGCCTGTTCCATGTCCTTTAGAGGAATTTTGTGCAGATTTTGCCATAGTCGAAGTTGATCAAGAACCCGCGCTTGGGGATAAAGACATAGCTTATGCCCCACATATAAAAGATTTTGCTGGTAGAGAGAGAGGTTGGATTTCGAAACCATTTCCCCTTCCCAAAAGAGAGTGTCTGCCGGGGAAGGGATGAGTCCTGCAATAAGGCGAATAAGCGTCGACTTTCCCGATCCATTCGCTCCCTTTATCGCGAGTTGTTCCCCCTTTTTTATAGAGAAAGAAAAGTCAGAAACCAGGACTATCCCCCCGCGAGAACATGAAATGTTTTTCCCTTCTATGCTCATCGACAGGCGTGTATCCCATATTTGGTGTCCTTCCTGCGCCGGCGGAGATGTAACAACCAGCTGAAACAAAGCAAATAGGGATGGGTTCCCCTCTTCTCGGGAATGACATTGGCGGGGTTAAGAATGGTCAGCTTTAATTTCGATAGGTGCAACATAGGAAAACCCTAAACGAAATAAGAGTCTTTGGGAATGGGAATTTCGTGTAGATTTTCAAGAATGGTCGGGGAGGGTTAATTAAAACCCCAGGGTGCTAATTTATTTTTATTATTATTGCAGCAACCTCGACCTCCCCGTGAGTCTTTTATAGCCTTGGTTTGAAAATAAATCAATCAAAATTTATGAAAGTTTAGTCTGGCGTGGAAGATAAATTACGTGGAGGGCGGCTCGTGCCAAAAAAGGGGGCCGGCCCCCTTACCCATACCAAATTACCATAAGCAAATAAAACAGTTGTTTCTGTAATGCGTTGCGGTTATGCTAATTCAATAATGTGGCATCTTGGTGTAAAGATGTGGTTCAAAGGCAACACAAAAAAGTCAATAGAGCCCTGAATTTTTTTCTTTCACCAAGTATGAAGTTATGAATTAATTATACGCAAGACGAAACCAACAATGTGTTCGATGTGGACAAAACAGATTAGATTGCAAGGATATGAGGACTTGAGGAACAGGATTTAAATATAGCATATCATCATGCCTCTCGACTGCTTGGCTTAATAGTCCAAGTTTTTTTGAGGGTAAAAGCACTTAATCGGACCATTCAGAGTTTCTGATTGCCAACAACATCCTCGCAAGGGGATTACTGATGGAGTTGGAACAATGAGTAAAAGAATGTTAATCGACGCCTCCCATATGGAAGAATCCCGGGTGGCGATTTTAAGTAACGATCGTCTCGACGAGTTTGATTATGAGACGACAACAAAAAAACAACTTAAAGGTAATATTTACCTTGCCAAAGTTATTCGCGTTGAACCTTCCCTACAGGCGGCATTTGTAGAGTTTGGCGGGAATAAGCACGGCTTTTTAGCTTTCAATGAAATTCATCCTGATTATTATCGCCTTCCGATGGAAGACCGTGAGAGATTGGCTGCCCAAACGTTGAATGAGAGTCATCAGATCGATGAAGAAATAGAAGAAGACATCCCGTCCAATGATGAAATAGAAATTTTAGGCGGAGAGGATGTGGATGACCTTCAGGAGCGTGCGCAGCGTGTTCGTCCTCCCCGGCATTATAAAATTCAAGAGGTCCTTAAGCGCCGTCAGATTATGCTTGTACAGGTCGTAAAGGAAGAAAGAGGAGGCAAAGGGGCAGCCCTAACCACCTATCTCTCTCTTCCTGGAAGGTATTGTGTCCTTATGCCCAATGCGGTTAAAGGCGGCGGAATCTCTCGAAAAATTACCAACGTGGCAGATCGTAAGCGTTTACGCACGATCATTGAGTCCCTTAATTTACCTGAAACCATTTCCCTTATTATCCGTACGGCAGGTATGGCACGGAGCAAAGTTGAAATTAAGCGAGACTGTGATTATTTGATGCAGCTCTGGAATGAAATTCGCGATAAAACCCTTCATTCTATGGCTCCTGCTCTTATTTATGAAGAAAGTGATCTGATTAAAAGGGCTATCCGAGACTACTATACCCGCGACATTGAGGAGGTGTGGATTGAGGGAGAGGCTGGTTTTAAGGAAGCAAAAGATTTTATCCGAAAACTTATGCCGAGTCATATCAGAAAAATTAAAGAATATACGGATGAAAGAATCCCTCTTTTCTACCGATATGGGGTGGAACAACAAATTGATGCCATGCACGGTCCTACGGTTCAATTGAAATCGGGCGGCTCCATTGTTTTTGGGACGACAGAAGCCCTTGTTGCCATTGATGTAAACTCCGGAAAGGCGACACGCGAGCGACATATTGAAGAAACAGCCTATAAAACCAACCTAGAAGCAGCGGATGAAATTGCCCGGCAATTGCGCCTCCGTGACTTGGCTGGACTTATTGTGATTGACTTTATTGATATGGAAGTAAACCGCAATGTAGAAGCGGTTGAACGTCGTTTGAAAGATGCCATGCGTCATGATCGAGCAAGGGTACAAGTGGGGCGCATTAGCGTTTTTGGTCTTTTAGAACTTTCTCGTCAGCGTCTTCGACCAAATATTATTGAGTCCACGAGTCTTCCGTGTCACTCTTGTCGCGGGACGGGAATGGTGAGGTCCGTTGAATCTTCTACACTACATGTGCTGCGCGCCATAGAGGAAGAGGCTATTGAGCAGAAAGCAACCGAGTTTATGCTCACCGTTCCAACCGCAATTTCTCTTTATATTTTGAATCAAAAACGAAAGCTTCTACAAGATCTCGAAGCAAGATGGAATATCTCTGTACGTTTCTCTCAGGATGATACCCTCATTCCACCGGACTATCGTCTTGAACGCCTCCATTTGCGGGAAAAGCCTGAGCCGGTAAAGAAACCAGCGGTTGTAAGTTCTCCAGAAATTCAGATACAAACTGTAGAAGGAGAAATAGAAGGGGAAGCAGGAACAGGAACAGGAACAGGAGTAGAAACGGAGAAAACGTCTCCCTCAAAGCCCCGTAGGCGATATCGTAAATTTGATCGTAGAGCACCACGCCCCCAGGGCGCCTCTTCCGAACATCAACATTCTCTTCCTTTAGAACACTCTCCACAAGTCTCGCAACCGCCCATGGAAAGACCGCTCTCTGAAAGAACGCATGCCATAAAAGCTGAGAAACGTGTACCTATAGCTGAACGTAAAAAATCAGAGCCCCGTAAAGGATGGTGGCAAAGGCTTTTGGAGTAGAGGTGATGGTAGCAGTGTTCAGTATTGAGAAGAATTTCTATGATGGAGATTATGTTCTTAATAAGTCTGAACACTGTATACTGCTACGCGGAGTACTGCCCTCCATTTAGTGTAAGAGTTGCACCAGTCATAAATCCGGCCTCCTCTGAGGCAAGGAAGCGAACAGCACTGGCAACTTCTTCTGGTGTTCCGAGGCGACCTAAAGGTATTTGACTCGTGATGTGAGCTAAAATGCCCTCAGGCATAGCTTGCACCATTTCTGTGTTGACATACCCTGGTGCGATGGCGTTAACCGTAATGCCTTTTGCTGCACTTTCCTGGGCTAAAGATTTGGTCAATCCCACCATGCCTGCTTTCGCTGCTGAATAGTTTGTTTGTCCAAATTGGCCTTTTTGACCATTGATCGAACTGATGTTGATGATACGGCCAAATCCACGCTCTCTCATGGGCTCTATCACGTGACGGCACATGTTGAAGCAAGAGGTCAGATTGGTTTGAATCACATCCTCCCATTGCTTGGAAGCCATTTTATGAAGTGCCCCATCCTTTGTAATGCCCGCATTATTCACCAGAATATCAATAGGGCCCAAGTCCTTAGTGACTTGCCTGAGGCCCACTTCACAGGCTTTAAAATCGCTCACGTCCCATTTATAGATCGCGATTTCTGTCTGCTTTTGAAAAGCATCTGCAGCGTGGTGATTTCCCTGATAAATCGCAGCAACCATATACCCAGCGCTCTTCAAATTTTTAGAGATTGCTGCCCCAATGCCGCGGGTTCCACCCGTTACCAAAGCCACTTTTTGCATAAATGTTCCCCTTGTTTTTTTTATTTATTAAGGAAAAAGTGCCATAGAAAGATTAAGAAAGGGTTAAGGGGGGGCTCTCTCGGTCCATTCTTGATTGACTACAATTTTTTCTTTCAAGCAATCAAAAAAAGTGTTAATATAAATAATACATTATAAGACATAGGAAGTTGTAATTATATGAACACTCTAAAAGTAACTTTATTTATTTCCTTCTTATTAAGTGGAGCCTGTGGGTCAATCTCAGCGGCGAACACGGTTGATCGCCCCAAACTCATTCCTCAAGCACGACAAGAGGCAACCCTTAGTTACGCTCCCGTTTTAAAAAAGGTTGCACCAGCTGTCGTCAATATTTATACGATTCAGCATCAGAAAGTTGCGCTACCCAATTCTCCCCTTCTTGATGACCCGTTCTTTAAGCAGTTTTTTGAACGCGCGTATCCTGAATATGATCATGAACAGATTTCTCTTGGTTCAGGAGTTATTGTCAATAAAGAAGGGTATATCCTCACGAATTATCATGTCATTGAAAACGCTGACTTAATTCAGATAGCATTGGCTGATAAAAGACAATTTATTGCAAAACCAATCGTCATGGATAAAAGAACGGACCTGGCGCTTCTTAAGATTGACGGCAAGGGGGAATTTCCCTATTTGAGCGTTAGCGTTCAAGAAGATCTGGAAGTTGGGGATCTCGTTCTTGCCATTGGAAATCCCTTTGGTATAGGCCAAACAGTTACCCACGGTATTATTTCAGCTCTTGCACGTAGTCAAGAGGGAATTAATGATTTTAATTCATTTATTCAAACGGATGCAGCTATTAATCCGGGAAATTCAGGGGGCGCCCTCGTGACAACGGATGGTCGCCTAGTGGGGATCAATACAGCGATTTACTCAAGAAGTGGGGGGTCTATGGGGATCGGGTTTGCTATTCCTACCCCTCTTGCTATTTCGGTGATTGATAGTCTGAAGACTGGGGGCCACATCATACGTCCATGGTTGGGGCTTGATGTTGCACCAATTACCATTAAAACCATTGGGGCGTTAGGTCTAGAATATCCTCAGGGTGTTCTCGTAAAAAGCGTTTATCCTGGAGGACCAGGTGAGAAGGCAGGGATAAAAGCGGGCGATGTGATTGCGGCCATAGATGAAAAGGAAATTGACGATAAAGCGGCTTTTGATTATAGAATTGCCATTACTCCCGTGGGACAAAAAGCAACAGTCAAAATATTCCGACAAGGTGAAGTGAGAACTTTACCCATCCAGTTTTCCAAGCCTCCCGAGGGAAGCGACCCTCTCCCCTTTGTGATTAAAGGGATTACTCCTCTCCAAGGCGCTAAACTGCGCATCCTTTCACCGGCCCTTGCTCTGGATCTGGGATTAAACCCTATGAAAGAAGGTGTGGTGATTGCAGAGGTTGAAAAAGAAGGTGTGGCGACGCGGCTTGGACTGCTCCGGGGAGATATTCTCGTCTCTGTGAACAAAAAAAGTGTGAATACAAAAAAAGAGGCTATCGCCTTATTACAAAATAAGGAAAGTTCTTGGAACCTTGTTCTTAAACGGGGTAATAAGCTGTTTGATCTTCAGATTAAGGGGTAGAAGAACCGTCAGCGACAATTTTCTCATACATCCAGATCTTTAACGAACTGGGCATTTGCCTGGATATAGGTATATCTCTTTTCCGGATTTCGCCCCATTAAATCCTCTACAAAGAGGTTAATATCTTTCGCATCATCGGCTGATAAAGAAACACGCAGCAACGTACGCTTCTGAGGATCCATTGTGGTGTCTTTAAGTTGAGACGCTGGCATTTCACCTAAACCTTTAAATCGGCTGGTGTCTACTTTCTTTACCCCTTTGAATTCTCGTAATAAAATGCGTTCACGATCTTCATCGTCTCGGGCGTAAATGCTTTTGCTTCCATGGGTGAGACGATAAAGGGGAGGTTGAGCCAAATAAAGGTGTCCTTCCTCCACGATGGGTCTCATTTGTTGGAAAAAAAACGTAATGAGGAGGGATGCAATATGGGCCCCATCCACATCAGCGTCTGTCATAATAATGATTCGCTCATAACGGAGTTTCTGGGGATCACAGTTTTTCCCACTGCCGCAGCCAAGGGCTAAGAGCATGTTCGCAATTTCTTGGTTTGCATTCATCTTATCTGTGGTGGCGCTGGCGACGTTCAGGATTTTTCCGCGTAACGGAAGAATGGCTTGGGTTTTTCGATCCCGTGCTTGCTTTGCTGACCCCCCTGCCGAATCGCCTTCGACAAGAAAGAGTTCCGTGCCCTTTGCTGACTCGATACTGCAATCCGCTAGCTTTCCAGGGAGACGCAACTTCCTTGTTGCGGAAGCACGACTAATCTCCTTCGATTGTTTGCGGCGAAGACGCTCATCCATTTGGAGCATAACATGATCCAACAAGCTATGGGCGGCCTCGGGATTGGCGGTTAACCAATGATCGAAGTGATCCTTAAGGCTCGATTCAACGAGGCGACTGGCGTCTTGAGAAACCAGTTTTTCTTTTGTTTGTCCCTGAAATTGGGGGTTAAGCAAAAAGACCGACAGGACGCAAGAGGCACCGCCAAAACAATCCTCAGCGGTAAGTTGGGCGGCTTTTTTATTTCCTACCAGTTCTCCATAGGCTCTCAATCCGCGAACCATGGCTTGGCGGAAACCATTTTCGTGGGTTCCTCCTTCTGAAGTTACGATCGTATTACAGTAAGAGGTGCAAAATCCTTCGCCCTCTAAAGGCCAAGCAACTGCCCATTCAAGCCGGCCCTCGCCTTCCGAAAAGTTTGCGTCTCCTGCAAATGTGGTCGGCGTTGCCATGGGGATTCCGTCTAAGACTTCCTTCAAAAAATCAGAGAGCCCACCAGGAAAATGAAAGGTTGCTTTGAGAGGAACTTGGGCATCTTGAAGCCCTTCTTCACACTCCCAATAGATGGTCACTCCTTTAAAAAGGTAAGCTTTTGACCGGACCATTTTATAAAGGGTACTGGGTTTAAATTTCGCACCTTCTCCAAAAATTTCAGGATCGGGCCAAAATGTAATCTGGGTTCCCTTGCGGTGGGGACTCGCCCCCTTGTTCTCTAAAAGGGTTGTGGGGTGGCCCTTCGCATATTCTTGGACCCATACCTCACGGTTCGAAAAAACCTCAATGATAAGACGTTCAGAAAGAGCATTAACGACAGAAAGACCTACGCCATGAAGTCCACCGGAAGTTTTATAGGATTTTCCACCAAATTTTGCACCGGAATGCAACGTTGTTAAAATGACCTCAAGGGCAGATTTGTCGGGAAACTTTGGATGAGGATCAATGGGAATGCCCCGCCCATTATCCCGCACGGAAAGGGACCCATTGAGGTGCAACTTGATGTCAATCCGGCTCGCGTGACCCGCAACTGCCTCATCCATTGCATTGTCCAGAAGCTCCACCACAAGATGGTGCAACGCCCGCTCATCCGTCCCTCCAATGTACATGCCTGGACGATGGCGTACGGGCTCTAAGCCTTCTAAGACCTGAATGTCTTTGGCTGAGTATGTATCAGGGGTTGCAAGAGATTTGGAAAATAATTCGCTCATGACGTGCATTATGCTCAAGAAGGGAGATTAAGGCAAGGGGGGCTTGCAGATTTCTTGGAGAGTGTATATACAGTAGTTTCGTTTTGTAAGGAGTTTTTTTATGAAAAAATTGTTATTTTTTATACCCATTTTAGCCGTCCTCTCGGCCTGCCAACCTCCCATGACTCGAGAGCAAGAACTGGCTATCTATCGTTCTCGCTGTTTCGATTATGGTTTTCAAATGGGGTCCGTTGATTTTGCTCGTTGCATGCAAGAGCAGGAAGCCCGTGAAGCAGATCTCTCGATGAAAGCAAGAAAAATCCAGGCGATTGAACAGCAAAATTGGACGGAACAAGAAAAAGTGAGAATTAAGCAAAACGAATATGAGATGAAGCGCAATAAACAGCGGGGAAGGTAAAAAGGCGAATTTACCTAACCGGTAGGGGCAGTCGAAAAGACGTGTAACCGCTTATAGTGTATTCCTTGCTTTTTCTGAAGGGGTGGCGAGGTTCTTTTTTAAGTTTATTACAGACTTTTCTCGCTGACCCGGGGAGGAATACTCCCGTGGCACACCCCTAGAAGACCAGGGCCACCTCATGAAAAAATAAGTTTTCCACCGGTGGCGCCATCCCCGCTTTCGCGGGGATGGCGCAAATAACATGAAAACAATAGGTTAGAATCATTTGTCTTTAGCCTACTTGTTTTCATGAGGTAGCCCTACCTAGAACACATTAACCTCTTGCCATTCTGGGCAAGGACGCTTAAAAATTTGTATACTCAAAGGACTTCAAGAATGCGGGTAGGCGCCCGAGTGGTGAGTCTGATGAGCGTATTCCTATACGTGACAGAGGACGAATCCCGAAAGGCAACGCATCCGAAACTTGAAAGCCGAAGAGTAATATGACAAAAACACCGCCTCTGCTCACCCTTAACGATGCCCACCTCTCCTTTGGCGCGCGGGCAATTTTGAACGACGTCACGCTTTCCCTCTTTCCCCGAGATCGGGTATGCTTGGTGGGACGGAATGGAAGTGGAAAATCAACGCTATTAAAAGTTCTTGCAGGCAACCTTGAACTCGATAAGGGAAGTCGCTTTCTTCAACCAGGGCTTCGGGTGGGGATTTTAGACCAATCTCTTGCTCCCTCTGACCCCATATCTACCATTGATTTCTTAAAAGCGCAGATGGCTAAAACCATGGAACCTCATGTTTTAGAGGAAACCCTCAGCCATTTGGAACTGGACCCCCAGGCTCTTCTTTCTAGCCTTTCCGGTGGCGGATCGCGCCGGGTGATGCTGGCCAAAGC
This sequence comes from Alphaproteobacteria bacterium, assembly GCA_013815465.1. Lineage (GTDB taxonomy): Bacteria > Pseudomonadota > Alphaproteobacteria > UBA9655 > UBA9655 > UBA9655. The sequence goes on from JACDGE010000024.1 coordinate 15,034, forward strand.
ACTGGTTGGCTCTCCGGATGTCTTGTTACTTGATGAGCCCACCAACCATCTGGATCTCGTGACCATTGAATGGCTGGAAGACACCTTGAAAGCCTATCAGGGTGCGATTTTGATGATCAGTCATGATCGTTCCTTTCTGTCTCGCATGTCACAGCGAACCTTTTGGTTGGATCGGGGAAATTTGCGAAGCATGGAAAAGTCCTACCCATTTTTTGAAGAATGGGCTGAAGATATCATCGAGCGGGAAACGCGCACCCAGGAAAAACTGGCTCAAAAGATTGCGCAGGAGACCCACTGGCTTCACCGGGGTGTGACGGCAAGGCGTAAGCGCAACATGGGCCGTCTGCACCGTCTATTGGACCTCAGGCAGGAAAGAAAGCAGCACCAAGGGCCCCAAGGGGGCGTGGCCTTCACCTCACAAGAAACGGTCGGGGGTAGCAAACTTGTATTTGAAGCGAAGAACGTTTCCAAATCCTTTGAAGATAAGATCGTTATCAAAGATTTTTCTTGTCGCATTTTAAAGGGCGATCGAATTGGCATTATCGGCCCCAACGGGTCAGGAAAATCCACGCTTATTAAATTATTAATGGGCGCCATCACCCAAGATCAGGGAAACATTCGGCGGGCCAAAAACCTTGAGCTTGCTATTTTTGATCAAACCCAATCTTCCCTTGATCTCGAGCTGAATCCTTGGCAAACCCTGTGTGAGCAAGGGGGGGATCAAGTCCTGGTTCAAAATGAACCGCGCCATGTTATGGGATATCTACAGGACTTTCTTTTTGATCGCAATCAAGCGCTTACACCTTTAAAAAACCTTTCAGGGGGAGAGCGCAACCGTCTCCTGCTCGCCAAAATATTGGCGAAACCCAGCACCATCCTCGTCCTTGATGAACCGACCAATGATTTGGATATGGAAACTCTAGACTTGCTACAAGAATACCTCAACGACTATGAGGGAACCCTTCTGTTAGTGAGCCATGACCGGGATTTTCTTGATCGCACCACTACCCATATTTTTGCTTTTGAGGGGGAGGGGCATGTTCAAATTTACGTGGGAGGTTATACGGATTATGCGGCCCAACGCGTGCCCCCCGTGGCTCTTAAAGTTGAGAAAAAGAAGGCTGCAGTTGCTGAAAAACAAAAGACACGGGAGAAATTAAGTTATAAAGAAGATCGTGAGCTTTCCCTGCTCCCCCAAGAGATTGAGGTGATGAATGGGAAAATTCAGGCGTTAGAGGACGCACTTGCGGATTCTTCCCTTTATGAACGAGACCCCAAAGGATTTGAACAAACGATCAGTCAATTGCAAAAAACCCGGCACGAGCTTGAACATAAGGAAGAACGGTGGCTTGAACTTTTGGTCAAGCAAGAGGAATTGGAGAAGGGGTCCGCCTCATGAAAATCATCCATACTCCCTCTCCGAATTTTAATGCACGACCTTCGGACATAAGCCTAACGAACAGGGCGGCACCACCTTGCAACCCCACCGATGTCCTCCCCGCGAAGGCGGGGATCCAAAGCAACTTTCAGATAGATCCCCGCCTTCGCGGGGAGGACAACAAAGGGCAGATTAATGAAAAGTCTGCGAGCCATGGAGAGATCGACGCCATCATCATCCATTACACCGATATGGAGTCTGCAGAAGCTGCGTTAGCGTGGCTCACAAACCCCGTATCAAAGGTGAGTGCCCACTACCTGATCGATGAAGACGGGCGGATTTACCAAATCGTCAATGAGGAACACCGCGCCTGGCATGCGGGGGAGAGCTATTGGCAGGGGCGGACGAATTTGAACAATTGTTCAATTGGCATTGAACTCGCCAATACGGGTCATAGCCATGGGTATAAACCTTTCCCAGAAGCCCAGATCCATTCTCTGATTGAATTATGCCGCGAGATAAAAGAAAGATGGTCAATCCCTTCCAACCGTATTCTAGGGCACTCCGACATTGCCCCAGGGCGTAAGCAAGACCCGGGTCATTTATTTCCATGGGAGCGGCTTGCGCGAGAAGGATTAGGTCTGTGGCCTGGAGAAGATGATGAGCTCCTCGTAAACTATCCCCCGAGCGTCATCCCCGAGAGCCCGAAGGGCGCGTCGGGGACCCAGGAAAAAACTTGCAATGTAACAAATGCTTCCTGGGTTCCCGCCTCCGCGGGAATGACGCCTATTTTGCTGTCTGCTATAGGCTACGACATCACCTCTTCTCAGCATGCGCTGCTTGCCTTCCAGCGTCACTTCCAGCCTCATAAAGTGGATGGAGTGGCCGATCAAGAAACCTATGCTCTTTTGAAGAAAATAATTTAACCCTCTCTTAAGATTGTCTATGTAAAAATAGGTTAATATTAAGCGAGGAGCAAAAAAAGTATGAAAACGTATATCTATATGATTTTGATGTTCTGTTTACTGACTCAAAATGCATTTTCAGATGCTTGTGTGAATGGTAAGAAGAACGCTGTGAATCTTGATGTCCATTCAAGTAGTGGGTACATGATTAGTGTAACCTTTAATCCCTGTCAGTCAGCCAATCTATTCCACTCCTTAGACGTATCATTTGGGGGGAATTTACCCTCACACCAAGTTCCGAAAGATTCCAAAGTCAGTGTGGATGCTTATACACTTGGTTTCGGGTATGGACCTACAAAAAATCTGGTACATCAAAGTGTTGGTGACGGGATGAAGATAATTTGTAAATACACAATAGGATATGCGGAGTGTACGTGCAATGGAACCCCCTGTGCCCATGATTAAGTGACACTCCGGCTTTCGCAAGGCTTGTTAAAATCCTAAGATATGCTTATATAAAAGCAGCAGATGGTCGGAGAGATGCTGTGGCAACACAGAGGAAAGTCCGGGCTCCACAGAGGCACGGTGCCGGATAACGTCCGGCGAGGGTGACCTTAGGGAAAGTGCAACAGAAAGGAAACCGCCTGGCAACAGGTAAGGGTGAAAGGGTGCGGTAAGAGCGCACCGCGCCTTTGGTAACAAAGGTGGCATGGTAAACCCCACCGGGAGCAAGACCAAATAGGGATGGCATATAACCTGTCTTTGGGTTGTCATCCGGGTCGGTCGCACGAGGCGTCAGGTAACTGGCGTCCCAGATGAATATCTCTCCCCTGATTTATTAGGGACAGAACCCGGCTTATAGACCATCTGCTGTTTCATAAAGATCAAAATTACCGAAGGGGAGAGACCGCGGCCAGGACGGGTGAGGGCACTTTAATCCCTAAAAAAATGTTTTGACATCAATCACAAGACTGATATAATCGCTCTCAACGCCACACATGGGCGCATCGAACCCCCATGTGCAGCTAACCACGATAACCCTTAACAGACTAAGGAGAATACCATGGCTGCAGCCAAGCTAGCCGCATTAGCGGAAAATTTCAAGGAAATATCCCTCGATTGTCAGCAATTAACCATCATCATTCCCATTATGGAAGAACTGATCTTTGAAGGATTGGTTCGAGGGCGTCAGTTAGGAGATAATCGAGTGTTGATTATTTTCGAGCTGTTGGAGATGTTGGTCTTAAAAGGTCAACAGCTGGTGGATGATCTTGAAAAGCGCTTGAATACGGTTGAAGCGTAAACCCTGGCGTGGTGAATGTGAGGGGTTTGCGAGGTGCTCTCTAGAATCCCTCATTTTTTTTCACCCCATTCTCACAATGGGGGTTAGATTGCCTAATGAAACGAGGTTGTGAATAAGAAGTAACGAGTTTCAGCCTAAAGACGTCATTCCCGCGGGGGTTAATGAGATTGGGGAGAATATTTGCTGGTGCAGGTGCCTCCGCACTTCTGCGAAAATTTCTTATTACATGCATCTTTCGAATTTATCAGAGCGGGGCTTCCGTATAAACCAGGCACACTTCCAACTTTCTTGCCTGAGATGTCTAAACAATCGTACTGTGCTGCCTGCGCTCCGCTCACAGCGAGCAAAGAGGCCGCCATAAAAAGAAAAATAAATTTCATGATTTTTTCCTCTTCGTTAATAACTGTTCTTGAATAAGAATATTATAACGACTGAGTGCTTAAAATTTCGTTAACAATTGATTCCACGCCACCATGCCGCCCTTCAAATTATAGACCTTATGGAAACCATAGGTGTGGGCCATGGTGCAAGCTTGAGCGGAACGGTGGCCACTACGGCATATAAAGACATATCGTTGCTCCGGGTCAGCTGAACTTATAAAGTGAGCAAACCTGCTCCCCATAGGTGCTAGAATAACCCCCTCAATCTGTCCCTCTGGCCCGGCTAGTTCATGGGGTTCACGCACATCCACCAAGATATATTTGCTTTTATCTCGTTGGAAATCGGTAACGTCAATTTCAGGGATTTCAAACATATTACGACTCCCTTAAAACAGCTCATAGAGGGTCCGTGTCATCGCAATGCAAATCACGGCTGTCAATGCCAGCTTCCTCACAACAATTAGCCGAGGGAGAGGAATATAGGTGATGGTTTTTTTAACAATGACAGAGGCCAAAGCAATCGTTGAGGCAAGGGCTATCCATTCACCCCATCCTAAATTAAAAGTATCTTGTCGCCATGCGGAAATAGGGGCTGTGACCGCAATGGTCAACAGACTGCATGCCATGGCTTGGTCAAAGCTGAGGCGCGTAATACCTGTGAGCCACGGAATAACGACCACGCCTCCGCCTAGTCCTGTCATGGTGCTCATGAAACCTGTGATGGCCCCTCCCATGCTGGCCGTTTTGAGCTGATAGGGGAGGGGACGGTTTTCTCCCATATCCCCAGGTTTACGGAGCACCCACAAGCTATAAAGACTGAAAATACACGTCAGATTCAAGAGCACACTGACAAGCCAGTGGGGCGAGATGGTCTTTAAGGGAGCGGAAATAAACGCAATTACCCCGGCGCACACAATTAACATGGCTGTAATGGGGTAAATCGTATTTTCTCTTCGCATAAACCAGGAAATGGCGGCTCCTACCGTAAGGGCCAAGAGCCCATAGCCAGAGGCCTCCTTAATGTCATATCCCCCAAAAGCCATCAAAATGGGGATGGCAATAACGCCCCCTCCTGTTCCGGCAAGACCCAGCACCGTACCTGAGGCCATTCCGACGAGCGCCCATAAATAAATGTGGTTTTCAATTATCATGATTTTACCTATAATTTTTATTCTTTTACTTTTTTATTCTGTAAGCTAGAATCTTCTCAAGCTGTGATACGCAGGTTTAGCATAGGTTTGAAAAGATTTAAATAAAAAAAGAGGAGGCTGTGGGATGAAAAAGTTTATTTACCTCTTAGCAATAATTCTGTTGTTCGGAACACCCTTGGCGGCGATGTTCGAGGAAGAATTTGAGAATGCCTCAATTCCCAGAATAGTGACACAAAACCACGAGGATCTATCGGGTTGGTATCTGGTGCCTGTTGCGAAGCCTGAGAATTGTTTATCTGATTGGTATTTGGTGCCTGTTGTTAAAGCAGAGCCTTATCGTGCAAGGGGGATGGATATTTTTGACGTCTTTTCTTCTGATGAAAAAACACCACATTCATTGAGGAAAACACATGGGGATAAAATCATACCCATGGAGTCTTTAGGGATAAACCCCCAGAATAAATAATTCTCCTCTCCGCGAAGAAACATAGTGGTAGAAAATTAAAAATGGCTCTACAATCCAAACCCAACACTCGAATCAAACGGAGAAAGACCGCATGTCACTCGATCAAGAAACCGTCAAACGGATTGCAACGTTAGCGCGCCTTAAGCTGGACGCGGAACGTATGGGGTCTATGCAACACGCTCTCAACAGTATTTTGCATTTTGTTGAGCAGCTTAATGAGGTGGATACGTCGCACGTGGAAGAGATGGTCGGTGGAAATAGGGCCATCATGCCCTTTCGGCCCGATCAAGTAACGGATGGAAATTGCGTCGATAAAATATTAGGCAATGCCCCAGAGGTGACCTGTAACATGTTCGTTGTCCCTAAGGTTGTGGAATAAAAAATGACAAATTCTCCCATGAAAAATGATCTCGTTTGTCTCACCTTGGCGGAAGCAAAGGTTGGTCTTCATCAAAAAAAATTCTCTGCCGTGGAGCTCACGAAAGCTTATCTGCAAGCCATGGAACAACACCGTTCCCTGAATGCTTACATCCTCGAAACCCCTGAGCTGGCTTTAGAAAGCGCAAAGAAAAGCGACGAGCGGCTCGCAAAAGGGGAGGGGAGGGAGCTTGAAGGGATTCCCCTTGCCATTAAGGATCTCTTTTGTACGGAAGGGATTCAAACCACTGCGGGCTCCCACATTTTGGAAGGCTTTAAACCGGCTTATGAGTCGACTGTGAGCGCCAATCTTAAAAATGCAGGGGCCGTATGTCTGGGAAAAACCAACATGGATGAATTCGCCATGGGATCGGCCAATATCACGAGCTACTATGGGAATGTGATTAATCCATGGAAGCGCGCGGATGGAAAGGACCTTACTCCAGGCGGATCTTCTGGAGGGTCAGCGAGCGCCGTTGCGCGGGGGCTTGCGGTGGCGGCCACAGGGACGGACACTGGGGGCTCCATTCGTCAGCCAGCGGCGTTTAGCGGTATTGTTGGGGTTAAGCCCACCTATGGGCGCTGTTCCCGCTGGGGTGTTGTGGCTTTTGCCTCTTCCCTTGATCAAGCCGGACCTATGACCCGTGATGTGCGGGATGCGGCGCTCATGCTCGAAGTCATGGCCGGCTATGACCCGAAGGATTCAACCTCCGCACCCGTTGATGTGCCCTCTTTTGAAATGGCCATGACCCAAGGGGTGAAGGGATTACGGGTGGGAATTCCTAAAGAATACCGCCTTGAGGGAATGCATGAAGACCTCGTGGCATTATGGGAAAGAGGCACCCAATGGTTGAAAGAGGCGGGCGCTGAAATTGTGGATATCAGCCTTCCCCACACAAAATACAGCCTTCCAACCTATTATGTGCTAGCACCGGCTGAGGCCTCCTCGAACCTGGCGCGCTATGATGGGGTGCGGTATGGACTGCGTGTGCCAGGAAAAACCTTGGATGAGCTTTATGAAAATACGCGTAGTGATGGGTTTGGCGTGGAAGTTCAACGCCGTATCCTGATCGGCACCTATGTTCTTTCAGCTGGTTATTATGATGCTTATTATTTGAAAGCTCAAAGGGTCCGCAAGCTGATCGCCCAAGATTTTGAAGTTGCCTTTCAGAAGGTGGATGTGATCCTGACTCCCACAACGCCAACGGCTGCCTTTGCCCTTGATGAAAAGCCAACGGATCCGGTGGTGATGTATTTGAATGATGTTTTGACTGTCCCTGCGAACCTTGCGGGATTGCCAGCTATTTCTATTCCGGCCGGCCTTTCAAAAGAGGGACTGCCTTTGGGGTTGCAGCTTATTGGTCCTGCGTTCGATGAAAATGTGCTTTTTCGAGCGGGTCGCGTATTGGAAGAGAACGCTTCCTTTAAACCCATTTTAGAGAGGTAAAACCCATGGATAATCGATACATTTATGAAGGCGCATCAGGACCGTGGGAACTGGTGATTGGGCTTGAGGTTCACGCCCAAATCGTTTCACAGTCAAAACTCTTTTCAGGCGCTGCTACTGCCTTCGGCGCCAATCCCAACACCCAAGTGTCCCTTGTGGATGCAGCTATGCCGGGCATGCTGCCGGTGATTAATGAGGTGTGTGTCACACAAGCCATTAAAACGGGTTTGGGCATAAATGCGGAAATTAATCTTGTTTCCATTTTTGACCGAAAAAATTATTTTTATGCTGATTTGCCCTCGGGATATCAGATATCCCAGTTTAACCACCCCATTGTGGGGAAGGGCTATTTGGATATTGAGCTGGAAGATGGCACCCTACGCCGTATCGGCATTACGCGTCTTCATTTGGAGCAAGATGCGGGGAAAAGCATCCACGATCAACATCCGGAAAAATCCTATATCGATCTAAATCGGTGCGGTGTGGGCTTGATGGAAATTGTGTCAGAACCCGACATCCGGAGCGCGGAAGAAGCCTCCGCCTATGTTCGCAAACTTCGGGCGATTGTGAGGTGCCTTGGGACTTGTGACGGTAATATGGATCAGGGGAGCATGCGGGTTGACGTGAATGTTTCAGTTCGGAAAGCGGGCGAGCCCTTTGGAACACGGGCTGAAATAAAAAATGTTAACTCGATCAAATTTTTGGCTCTAGCCATTCATCATGAAGCCGAGCGTCAAATTGCAATTCTGGAGGGTGGTGGCGAGATTGTGCAAGAAACTCGACTCTTTGATGCTGGGCTAGGTATTACCCGTTCAATGCGGAGCAAGGAACATGCCCACGATTATCGCTATTTCCCCGATCCTGACTTGCCGCCTCTGGTGATTACGACTGACATGGTAGAGAGTATTCGGGCCAGTATGCCCGAGCTTCCCGACGATAAAAAGGCGCGCCTGATGCAGGATTATGAGCTTTCTGCTTATGATGCTTCTTTGCTGGTTCTTGAGGCAGAAACAGCGACTTATTTTGAAGAGGGTTTAAAATGCTTGCAGCAGCTCACATCAAAAACAGCAAAGCTTCTGACAAATTGGTTGATTGGGGAAGTATTCGCCGCCTTGAACCGAGAGGGAAAAACTCTTGAAGAATGCCCCGTCTCAAGCGCTCGCCTGGCAGGCCTCATCAATCAAATTCAGTCGGGCGTAATTTCGGGCAAAATCGCCAAAGAGGTCTTTTTACTGATGTGGGAGTCAGGGGAAGAAGCGGCGGTTTTGATTGAAAAACATGGCCTCAAACAAGTTTCTGATGATGGTCCGATTTTGTTGATTATTGATAAAGTATTAGGGGAACATCCTGATAAAGTTGCCGAATATCAAGCTGGAAAAGACAAGCTCTTCGGATTTTTCGTGGGACTTGTCATGAAAAACATGGGGGGAAAAGCTAACCCTGAGCTGGTGAATAAGTTGTTGAAGGGAAGGTTAGGGTAGTCGTTAGGATCACGGACTACCTTAACACCTGACATATTTTAAGAATTTATATAATACAACATACTGTAACAGAAAGAAGTGTCATCCCCGCGCAGGCGGGGATCCAACAAAAGCCGTCAAAAGAATATTTTTAATGATACGTTTCAAGAATTGCACATTCACGACACATATTTATTTTAATTTTCAGGAGTGGTTGGATCCCCGCCTGCGCGGGGATGACAACTTAGTGTGTGACTTCTTGAAGAACCTACAGAGTTAAAAAATATGTCAGGTATTAAGACTGACGGCTGCATGACCTTGCCTTACAGTACCAAAACTGCTAAACCTCATGCGTTGATTGGGTCATAAACGGGCCGTCAACATCTGGTTTTTTCAATATTAAAAAGTAATAATTATGAAAAAAAATTTATTTTTAGTATCATTTTTTGTTATTGTAATGCCGACAAATGTATTTTCTATGGAAGACGTTTCGGAAGAGCTTGAAGTAACCAATCCGGCAGGTGTAAGAAAATCCAGCTGTGATCAGGGTTTAGATGAAGAAGAAATCCCAGAACTTCCAATCTTTGTGCAACGCTGCCTCAATCTGAAGGTATACAACTGGTTTGGTCCTGCTAATAAAAGTAGGATTAAAGTTGCTGCAAAGCTCGTATTATATGGCATAATAATTTCTTATTTATACAATAATTATTCTGCTTTCTATCAAGCTTTTTTCCCGCCGAATGGGGGGGAACTCTGAAACCAAGTCTACTTACAATTTAGCTTCTTACGCTCATTGCCCACATCACTAGAAGAGAACTGATGATACTCAGAGGACAGCTGATCCAGGGTCGTGCAAGCATCGGCCTTACGATCAAGGGCAGCGAGAGATTTTGCAAGCTTCAATAAATTATCCGAAGCTTTTTCCGACTTAGGATAGTTTTTGTACCCTTTAGCAAAGGCAGTCACGGCTTTCTCGTGATCTCCCCGGACAAAATGAGTCACACCAAGCCAATATTGGGCTGCGCCAGCGTGCTTCTCCTTAGGGTGAGATGCAACAAATGCCGCGAAGGCCCGTTCAGCTGCTTCATAATCACCTTGCTCCAAAAATGCTCGTGCTTTTTCATACTCTTGGTCCGGATTTGATCCTGATGAGGGAACTTTCTCTATGCGGGGACCCTCTGCGGTGGGCAAAGGAAGGGCCGAAGAGTCACTGTCGGGATTATTTAGGCGATAATCAACATCCGCGCTCAGCGTATCCATTTGTTTGCTTAAAGTCGTAAGCTGATGCTGGGTTTCTTCCAGTTGTCCGCGCAGCTCGCGATTTTCCTCTTCAATCTTCCCAATGCGACTCATGAGGCGGGCTAACGGGTCTGAAGTTGTTTCAGCTATTTGGTAGGCATCCTCTTCTTGCGCAGAGCCAGTAGACGGCGCACTTAAAAAAAGCGCCATCATAGTTACACTTAGTAAGAGACGTGTTTTAAGGATCGGGAGCATGCGAATTTCTGTATATTTCTGAACCATGTATCTTTGCCTATAAGGTATTATCAAATAATTAAAGAGGTTATACCATATGGTGGGTGAAGTTGACAATGAGGGACGCTCTTATGTCCAAAATGCGGGCTTAGGACGAATATCAATGTGAACAAAATTAGACTTGGGGTAATAGCCCACCCCCCCCACTTTGAGGGACCGGGCCGCATTGCTTAATTCCTTTAGAGGAAGATGCTCAAGGCTCACATCAATGGCTTTCCCTTTCACATGCAGACTGTTTTTGGCCACACCACTGCTTGTCCTATGGAGTTTGGCATTCGTTTCCGGTGATCGATAGCCGCAGATTACTTGAAAGGGATCTTTCGTTCCCAGTTTTGCTTGAAGACGATGAAGCGCATCAAAAAGACGGGGGTCCATGGGGAGCTTTTTGTTATTCCTGCGATCTCTTAAAACATGGGTGAGGCGCTCTAGAGCTTTTTTATCATAAGCATTTTCCCGCCAGTAAGGTCCCTCAAAGGTTTCCCCTGTATGGATATTGTAAAGAGCGAGTTTGCGAGTGGAAAACCGGAGAGATTGTTTTGGGAGAATCAAAGTTGCGAAAGATGGGGTGGCAGCTACCGCCATAAAGGACGAGCCCAGCACAAGAAATTTCCTCCTTGAGAGAACGAGTTCTGACATGTGCTTACTCCTTTCTTCTGATTCCATATTATATAGGATTCTTTCGAGAGGATGACAAGGGAGAAAAGCCGTGTTCAGTTTTCAGATCATTCTTAAAGTTGAAGAACAGGCGTTCCACTGCATCAGCCTTTCTGACCCAGGGCTATAGCCTAAAAATAAATTTGTCCATCTACGGTCGTCATTGCAAAGAGGGTAAACTCCGAAGCAATTCGTGGCTTTCCGGATTGCTTCCCCATGCCTTCGCTGGGGTTCGCAATGACGGCAGCGGATTTGTTTTTACTTGTAGGCAAGCGCCCTGCTTACCGACCACTGCATGCCCCCTCGACGGCTCAGAAAGATTCTGATAAGCTGATCAAATGATGAAAAAAATATCTCTTTTAATATGTGCAAGCGTCTTATCCGGCTGTTCTCTTCTTACCCAGGATGAGCCACTTCCCTTATACACCCTAAAGAGTGGACCTATTGAGCCCTTTCAAATCTTTCCCGATTCTCTAGCGGTAGAGATGCCGGTTAGTGAGACAAGCCTTGATACAGAACGCATGGCCTTAACACCTGCGCCCTATGAGAGAGACTATTTGGCCGGCGGTCAATGGCCAGAGAGGCTACCAAAGATTTTGCAAGAAGTTCTCCTTCAAAGTTTAAGTGAACGATGGGGTGGGGGTCATGTCAGTCGAACCGGGACAGGCCTTGAAATGAAGTATCTCTTACAAACAGACGTGCAAGATTTTTCTGTGTACCATCTGAATACGGCTTCTCCTGAAGTTCAGCAGAAAATTGCCTTTAAGATCATTAATCTGCGGGAACGAAAAGTGGTCGCCGGGCAGACTTTTTATATGAAAGAGAAAGTCTGCATATCTTCGATGAAGGGAATTGTGGAATCTTTCAATAAAGGCCTTCACTCCCTTCTGCAACAAGCGATGCCTTGGATAGAAGGGGAAATTCTAAAAGAAAGCGCTCTTAATGCCCGTAATGATAAACTGGGTCGCTAAAGCCGTTAAGATAATTCCAAAAACCCGCGTAACCACATTTGATCCGGTAATGCCTAATAATTTTTGAATGTGGTGGGCCATTTTTAAAAACACAAAAGTAATTCCTATGACCAGAATGACAATACCTACTAAAATGCACTGATCCAATAAAGAATTCTCGGCTTCCTGCATAAAAAGGATAACGGTTGTGAGAGCCCCCGGCCCTGAAATTAAGGGAATCGCAAGAGGAAAGACCGTAATATCCCTGCTAAAACTGGCTTCTTTCTGTTCAGGAAGGGTGGTAGAGGTCAAGCCGGTATGATGAGCAACCACCATTTCAACAGAGGCGATCATCAATAAAAAGCCGCCTGCGATTTGAAAAGCCGCGTCACTAATGCCCATCAGATTCAAGAGTGCTTCTCCTCCAACGGCAAATAAAAGCAGAAGGATGACGGAAATCCAACAGGCCTTTCCGGCTGATTTGCTGCGCTCATGCGAAGTCATCCGTTGGGTCAGGCCCATAAATATGGGCACCAAAGCAACCGGATCAATGATCACAAAAAGTGTGACGAAGGCATTGAGATACGTATGTAACATAAAAAAAATCTTACACAGAAATCCAAGGAAAGCAAAGACTAAACTGCTAGATGATTAGGACAAATGGCGAAAAAGCTTGCATTTACTTTTGTTATTGTGTATCAAAGGAACGTAAATTGAAAGACAAAGGGTATATTATTTGTTTATACAAACGGAAGAGACACCTAACCCGGCTACTTTAAAATTTCTTCCAGGTCGTATCTTGATGGCAGAAGGAACAGCGGATTTTAAATCCCGAGAAGAGGCCCTAAAGTCACCCTTAGCTCAAAAACTTTTTGAGGTTGAGGGGGTAAAAGGTGTTTTTTTTGGCGCGGATTTTATTACGGTCTCTAAGGAAGATACCCTAAACTGGGCGGTTCTAAAGCCTTCCATCTTGGGGGGTATCATGGAACATTTTCTTACCCATCAACCTTTGTTTCATGGGGAGAATCCTCTGTTCTCTTCTCAAGAAGACGACGATCCAATCGTCGCACAAATTAAAGAGATCTTAGATACGCGTGTTCGACCCGCTGTTGCGATGGATGGAGGCGATATTGTCTTTGACCATTTAGAAGAAGGCGTCGTTTATGTCCGTATGCAGGGCGCTTGTGCGGGTTGCCCAAGTTCATCAGCTACATTAAAGTCAGGCATTGAAAATATGCTTCGTCATTATGTACCAGAAGTTCTTGAAGTCAGAGCCATAGAGAATTAAGGAGTATTCTTAGATGTTAAAGCTTTCAAAAATCCATGTTTCCCTTGTGAGCACGTTAGGGCTCATGGTCGCAACTCAACTAGGCTTGGGTATTTATAATGGTTTTCAGCCACGCAGTGATGAAAGGGGAGCAAAGGCTTTTGGACTGGCTGTGCCACAAGAAAAGCATTTTCAGGTTGGAAGCGTTAAAGAGCTCGACCGCGTTTTTAGTAATTCGGATTATACCCTTAACAAAGCAAGTCATAAGAGGGAAGTTCCGCGCCTTTACCTAGCGAAACTCCCCAAGGACATGAAAAACAAGGCAAAGTCTTCGAATGGAACATTCATTCAAGTGCTATTGCCTCATATTTTAAAAGTTAATGAGAAAATTTTGACGGATCGGAAACGTCTTGTTGATTTAAAAGAACAACTCAAGACAAGACATTTGCGTCATACGGAAAAAATGTGGCTTATGAAGCTTGCGTCTGACTACCGTTGCAAATCAACCAAGATTGATGCTTTGTTGATGCATGTCGATATTATTCCCCCATCACTTGCCTTGGCTCAAGCTACTTTGGAAACAGGAGGAGGCAGGTCGCCTGCTGCCCTTTCCAAAAATTCTACCTTTGGCCATATGACAAGAAACAATAAGGTGATGAAATTCGATAGCCTTCAGCAAAATGTTGAGGCATATGTTCACAACCTCAATCGGCACTTTGCTTATGCATCTTTCCGAAAAGTAAGAGCTGAATTAAGAGCAAAAAATAAGCCTCTTTGTGGGATTAAATTGGCAGCCTGCCTTGATAAATATTCTATTAGGAAAGCTGCTTATATACAGGATGTGCAAGGGCTTATCCATAAGCGTGGCTTAGATAAGTATGATGTCGTGACGCTTGAGCAAGTTCATCTGAAGCCTTAGTTGGAGAATTCTCAAAAAATTTAAAATTAATACATGGATATTTATGGGGTTAGGCCTCTGAAATAACCCTCTCTCCGTTCGTCTTGAGCGTGGGGTCGTGAGCCCGAAGTCGGAGGATTATTCGCCAAACATACTGTTGCACCGTGACAGTAACCAAATCTTAACCTTCTTTCTCCAATATATAAAAATTAAGACAAAAATGAGAGGATGGATTTTATGGAAAAAATGTCAGAAACTTGTCTCGAACAGATCTTTTACGGTGCTCGAACGCATAATAAGTGGTTTGATAAACCCGTCATGGAGGGAAAATTACAGGAAGTATATGAGCTTATGCGTCTTGGTCCGACAAGTGCAAATTGTTCACCCTTAAGAGTTTTCTTTCTACAATCAAAAGAAGCAAAAGAACGCCTTAAGCTCCATCTTTCCCCAGGAAATGTGGATAAAACTATGGCAGCACCTGTAACAGCTCTTCTCGCGTATGACCTCGAATTTTATGAGAATTTGCCCTATTTATTTCCTTTTGCAGAAGCGAAGAGTTGGTTTGAAGGGAAAAAAGAATTTACTGAAACAACAGCCTTCCGCAATAGTTCGCTTCAGGGCGGATATTTCATTCTTGCGGCGCGCTCTTGTGGCCTTGATTGTGGTCCTATGTCAGGGTTTTCCCATGAAGGGATAGATAAAGAATTCTTTCCTGAGGGGCGTTTTAAATCAAACTTTCTTTGTAACCTGGGAATGGGAGACCCGGACGGTCTTCCTGGACCCCGTGCTCCACGACTTTCCTTTGACGAAGCGTGTAAAATCCTTTAGTTTAAGGTAAATTAAGTCGTAAGGATGTGTGATGGCAAAAGATATGGACGCCCTTCTAGAGGGCTATCAAAAGTTTCGTGAACACTATTATGGCGAGTCGAGTTTACTTTTTGAGGATTTGGTTCGCCGGGGCCAGCGCCCTAAGGTTCTCATGGTTGC
Source organism: Alphaproteobacteria bacterium (assembly GCA_013815465.1). Classification (GTDB taxonomy): domain Bacteria; phylum Pseudomonadota; class Alphaproteobacteria; order UBA9655; family UBA9655; genus UBA9655. The sequence continues at coordinate 30,230 of JACDGE010000024.1, forward strand.
TTGCTCTGACTCGCGGGTGGACCCGGCTTTAGTGTTAAATTCCCAGCCGGGAGATTTATTTATGGTGCGAAATGTTGCCAACCTTATTCCGCCCTTTGAGGATGATCAAGCCTATCATGGAACAAGTGCGGCCTTAGAATTTGGCATATGTGTGCTGGGTATCCGTCACGTCATTCTTTTTGGCCATACCCAATGTGGAGGGATTCAATCACTTTTAGAATCTTCTCCCGGGGCACCAATAAAAAAGAGTTTTATAACCAAATGGATGGAACTTGCAAGGCCCGCTCAACAAGCAGTTTTAGAGTTTCATGCAGAATGTTCCCTTGAAGAGAAAACGACTCTGTGCGGTCAGTATTCCCTTATTAACTCATTGCAAAATCTTCTAACATTTCCTTGGATAAGTGAAAAAGTGCAACAAGGCTCTCTTTTTCTTCATGCATGGAATTTTGATCTTTCTAAAGGTCACCTTGAGGCCTTTGATGTGGCGGAGAATCGTTTTAAGGATATTAATGTTTTATGATGGGGTATCTTCCATCAGCTTTCTCCCCTGTGGTAAAAAATCAAAGATGTTTTAGCTCCCGGATCATCCTCGCGAAGGCGGGGACCTGGATGACAATGTCGTGGTTATTTGTCCCTATAACAAGCATTGTTTTTAACCCGAAAATAATTATTGTTAGTGAGCTTCCTCCCTCTCAACCTGTCATCCAGGTCCCCGCTTTCGCGAGGATGATCCGGGATCTAAATCAAATAATTCTGGCCATAGTCAGGGCTAAGGCGTAGAAATAATTTTTGATTTGTGATAAGCATAAGTCAAAAGGACTAGTTATGCTTTTATCACTTTTAGAAGAACTCACAGATTTTCGTAGTTTTCATGGAAAAGAATACAAAT
>JACDGE010000069.1 GCA_013815465.1 Alphaproteobacteria bacterium
TTGCTTCAGAACTATATCCCTTTTTTGCTGACATCTCTTTCTCCTTATAATTGATCCATTTCAACCTCATAGCATTAGGGATATAACCTAATCCATTACGAAGCTAAATTTGGACCTATTATAGGGGTCGATGTTATGAAGCATCTGATGCAATATCCAGAGGACAGTGCTTTCAGACAGGCTCCTTGGTTTACGCATCCTGGGGAAGGCACTATTGCACACCCTGACTAGGTCATCTTGAGCAAGCTGAAAACTTAAAAAGAAGCACAATCTTACCTTCAGCAAACGTTGGAGATTGTGCAAACTTGCTTCCCAGTAGATTCACCCCAGCTAGGGAAAATCCACTCTAAGATCGCAAAGCTTGAAGAGTTAGGTAGTCATCGATTCGGCGATCAGTTGTGTTCGGCCCGTTAGTATGGTTGCCTTAACGACGATAAGAGGCATTGCCCCCTTATTGTGAAATGACCCCCAAAAAGTGGATCATTTTTTCGAAGAAGTTTGGTAGAGGTAGACTCAATCAGAAAGGAAGAGAAAATGAAAAAAAAGATCAGTGCGTTATTAAAACTAAAAGTAGCGATCCAATCCCTAAAGGGGGACATGACAATTGGAGAGATAGACTCAAAGTATGAGGTGTCTCCCTCCGAAATCCATAGAGGCAAACGTCAGCTCTTGGCGGAAGGAGAGAGCGCGCAAATCAAAGAGGGCTGGGGTTATTGCGATAAGACCTGCAAAAATACCCTTAACATGCTGTAATTTCTATGTTTTCCTGGATCAAGGACGATTGTTAAGGTAGCAATCTCCAGACTTAAAAAACTTTTATGATTTCAACAAAATAAAAAGAAGGGCTTGAGCGGGATGCATTATCCCGCCCTTAAAGTCAAAAGGCCCCCCCTTTAAAACCTAGCAAACTTGATCGGCTCATTTTAGTTGTAAAGTTTCTGGAGTTTTATTAATAGATACTAAAAATTTCTTCATGTGGCGTTTTAAGCTCTTGTAAAGATTGTGATCTCCATGACCATGGGGATTATGATACTTAAACTTCATAATTCGTCCTTCTCCTAAATCGTATGAGAGAAAGGTAGAATTCTCAGTTTGGTTTTCATTAACTATACAACCAAGATCAGCGAAAGCTTGTTGAGCTGCCTTATTGCTAAAAGTGTTTATTTTTCGAGTTCCTTGGCTAAAGATTGTCTGCACCAGTTCCAGTGTTACCAGATGCTTTACAGTGGTTTTCTCATTTTTATCATGTTCTATTTTGCTCTTAGAACCTACGCTTATTTCAGCATAATCTTGCTTAGTGAGGGTGAGGGTATGTAGAGGAGCAGCCTGCTGAACTTCCTTTTTTGCTAATGACTCAGCAGAGAGTGGAGCATTTTCTGTTTTAGGCTCCCTTAGTCCTTCCTGACGAGCAGCATTTTTCTGGTCTCCATTATCGCCTATATCATCATTGGAAAATGAAATAATAATCACGTCATCTATCTTATCATTTTTCATAAAATTATTCTTGAAATGTAGAAAAATCCTAGCGTTTATATTCCCATTGTCTGCAGAAAGTTGATAATATTTGAGTGCCTCTTGAGGATCTTTAGGCACCCCTTCTCCATACTCAAGCATTACAGCACAATTATATTGGGCTGATGCATCCCCTTGATTAGCAGCCAGTTGATAATATTTGAACTCTTCTTCAAAATTTATAGGCATTCCTTCTCTGTTGTTGAGCATTTGGGCATAGCGAAATTGAGCCTCTGGAATCCCATTGTCTGCAGCACTTTTCAAGTATTTGAACCCCTCTTTAAGATCTTTGATCACTCCTTTTCCTATAATGAGCATTTGACCACAGCTAAATTGGCCCGGAGCATACTCTTGATCAGCAGAAAGTTTATAATATTTGAATGCCTCTTCAAGATCTTTAGGCGCTTCTTCTCTCTTGTTGATCATTTGGGCATAGCGGTATTGAGCCTCTGGAATCCCATTGTCAGCAGAAAGTTTATAATATTTAAGTGCCTCTTGAGGATTTGGAGGCGCTGCTTCTCCTCTAGCGAGCATTTGAGCATAGTTAAATTGAGCCTTTGGATGTCCGTTATCTGCAGAGGATTTATAGTACTTTAGAACTATTTCAAAATTTTCAGTCCCTTTTTTTGAGAACTGCTGCAATCTACACGCATAATTATATTGAGCCTGTGCATCCCCTTGACCTGCAGCACGTTTCAAGTATTTGAGCGCCTCTTTATTTTTAGTCTTTCCTTCTACCTCCAGAATTAAGAGAGCCCAATTATTTTGGGCTGGTAGATACCCTTGGTCTGCGGAAAGTTTGTAGTACTTTAGTGCTTCTACCAGATTCTTAGGTACGCCTTGCCCATGCTCAAGCATTAAAGCGCAATTATGTTGGGCATATGGTTTCTCTTGATCTGCGGAAGATTGGAAGCATTCGAACGCTTTTTTAAGATCTTTAGGCACTCCTTCTCCTGCCTTAAGCATTACACCACACCGATTTTGGGCTTCTGCATCCCCTCGTGCTGCAGCACGTTGGAAGTATTCGAACGCTTTTTTAAGATCTTTAGACACTCCTGTTCCATTGTAATACATTACACCCAAACTATATTCGGCTGGCGCAAACCCTTGGTCTGCAGAACGTTTGTAGTATTCAGCTGCCTCTGATAAATTCTGAAGCACAACTTCTCCCTTCTCAAGCATTAAAGCCCAACCAAATTGAGCGGGTGCATACTTCTGTTCTGCAGAAAGCTTACAGTAATCGGCTGCCTTTTTAAGATCTTTAGGCACTCCTTGTCCCTCCCGAAGCATTACACTATAATTATATTGGCCTGATGCATATCCTTGGTCTGCAGAAAGTTTATAGTATTCAGCTGCCTTTTTAAGATCTTCACGTACGACTTCTCCCTCCTCAAACTCTAATCCACAAGCATTTTGGGCTGGCGCATATCCTTGGTCTGCAGCACGTTTGCGGTATTCAAACGCTTTTTTAGGATCTTTAGGCACTCCTTGTCCTGCCTTAAGTAATATACTATAATTATATTGGGCTTCTGCATTCTCATTTTCTGCAGAACGCTTATAGTATTCCACTGCCTTTATAGGATCTTTGGGCACTCCTTGTCCAAAAGTGAATGCCTCAGCAAGCATATATTGGGCGCTTGGGCTATTGCCCTTGTCTGCAGCACGTTTGCGGTATTCGAACGCCTCTTTTAGATCTTTAGATACGCCTCTTCCCTGCTCAAGCATTAAAGCACACCTTTCTTGCGCGGCTGTGTATCCTTGATCTGCAGAAAGTTTATAATATTTGAACGCCTTTTCAAGATCTTGAGGTGCGCCTGCCCCCCCCCTCAAGCATCTGCGCCCAAGCGTATTGGCTTCTTGAATCCTGAGCCTCCAGACCTATGTTGAGTGCAGTTTTAAGATTATCATTTAGTTCTCCTGTACGGATTCCCTGAAGAATATCCCCAGCTATTCTGCTTATGTTGGGCGTAGTTTTAAGATTATCATTTAGTTGTCCTGTATGGGCTCCCTGAGCAGTATTCCTAACTATTGCACTTCCTTTTTCTTCCATCAATTGGAGATGCTCTATCACTTTTTGTTTATCTTCTTTTGGCGGTATAGAATATATTCCTATACATTCAGCGTTGGCATTCAGATATCCTTGCTTGGCAGCAAGTTCAAAGTATTTTAGAGCTTCGTTAAGGTCTTCAATTTTTTTGCTCGTCTCATAAAGCGTATAAAGCATTTTAGCATAATAGAATTGATCCTCCTTATCCCCTTGATCAGCTAACATTTTTCCATAGAATTTTGCTTTATCAAATGACTTCAAATTTTTAAAGCTTTGTATCAACCCTCTCTTTTTTTTTACAATATTAATATCTTTATTTTCTTCTTCTTTGTTTATTTTGAACAAATAGTAACAATAAATAGAAAAATAATCTATGCTGCTGCGAAGCGGAGAACCACTAATTTGTGCTTTAGCAGTAGCCTCCTCCATCTTGGAGAAAAAGTAGTTTGCTAGAAAGGTACAGCCCTGATTGCTACCATTTTCAGTTGCTAGATGAGCCCAAAAAGGTTCATTTGGAAAAAGAGTAGGTTTTGTTGCCATTTGAAAAGCAATAGAACCAATTTGATCAGGAGTTTGATCATAGAATTTTTTAAAGGTTTTGCGTGACTGATACGGTTTTTGATGGCAGGGATTACAATATATAGTACACACATTAGTGGGATCAAGCAGCTTCCAAAAAACAATAGGGTCCGCATCAATAGTGCTCACAAGAGGAGCATAGAAGTTTTTAAAAAATTCATCCACAGTAATAGGGTTGTTTTTGACGTGTTCTTTTAAAGGATTATATGTTTTTAAAGACGCAAAAATCTTGGCATCTTTCCTGCAAAGCTGGATTAAAAGATGAAAGGCATGAGCATTTCCCTTAGAGAGATAATCGGCAAGCTTATTAAGGCGCAGTCTTTTTTGTGACACGTTTTTAATATTTAAATATTCTCTATAGACTAAAGAAGGTTCAAAAAATGACGAACTGAGTTTTTTGATATCTTTAGGAGTATTCTCATAAAACGCAGGAGAAATAGGGCAATCTACCTGTAAAAAAGGACTCAAATGCCGAAGGAATTCTATAGGGACGCCAGCACCATTATCGTGCAATTTCTGAAACTTCTTGAAAGCTTCCTTATCACGCCCCTCTGTAAAATCATTCAATGCTTCTTCTAAAGTAGGGGCTTTTTCTAAAATAGGCACAGCTTGCCGCTTTGGAGCCCGTGTTTTTTCTGGAGGATCCATTGCCCACACTGGACAGATAACAGGCATCGATACGGAGGCAAGAAGAAGGGAAGCCAATATAACATGACGTTTTGCAAGAGAATGGTTCATTACTACACCTATAAAAGTTATTAAATTAAACATAAAGTTCTTGATAAAATCATCAGTAAAATTATCTATTAAGCTCAGCTCAATTCTAAATCCTACAAGAACCTCTCTCTTCCTGCAATTTATTTTCGCGCATTATTAATATTTTTCAAACAGCTTATTAGAGAGTTAGATATATCTTTAACTGCTAGATAATGTAGTCACGAGATGTTAGCTCACAGAGCTATGCATCTAATGTGAACAGCAGCAAGGAAGGAAGTCGTATTTTTGGCATAGTGGGTGGCGTTCCGCGCCACCGCTTGAGGTGAAGAAAGGCGTTTTCAAGGAGATGGCGAATCTTATAGAGATCTTTGTCGTATTCCCTTTGGATTTTACGATTCTTTTTTGGAGGGACTAAATATCTAATACATTAAGAGATCCCCCATTCCTCAACATTCCTTATACTCAACTCCCAAATGAGACAGAACCACTATTCTTACATAAGGTGATCACAGTTGTACTGGCCACCTGGTCTTATTAGCTCCCCTGTGTGAGAACAGTTGTAAAGTTCCACCCAATTACAATCTTTCATTGCACCCTTTTCACACGCACAAAGGGCGGTAGCACGAGCCTTTTCTCCTCCAAGAGCACACCCCCATCCCCACCCCAGCCCCATGCATGAGGCAGTATGGCAAGCAATCATGCCTGCACAGTCACAACCTGTTCGCTGAGCTTTTACTGGTAAAACTGCCCCTATTTCTATAAATTGGACGGTTATAAAAAAATATGTAAAAAATAATAATTTTTTATTCATTTATAATTCTCTCCTAAATTATATAAACTAGATTTCTCACAGTTAAAGCCTGGAGCAGGTGTATTACTTACGACATAATTTTGATATGGTTTTTGAGGATACATCTCAAGCCTCAAAAGTCCGCCAGGGGTATCATATTCACAAAATGGGCCTTGGGTAGCTCTTGGATTGCTCCTAGAGAGGAGCTTGTTAACATCAAGAGGCTTGCCGCTCCACTCCCCAGGACCACCACTCATCTCAGATACACATGTCCCTTCTTTGCATTGGTGTATGTCCCCCGGCAAAGGACATGATTCAAATGTTGTTGCATTAACAGATGTGCTTAGGAGAGTACATGCCCCTAATATATGGAGAAGTTTCCTAGACATATGCCCCTCTCTTTTATTTTTTCTTATGCTTCCCTCCCCGCCTATAAGGATAAAAGCGGTTGGGATTATTAGAGAAAAATTTTTTGACACGGGAGTCTCTTCAAATTTATGATTTCAGCCCGGTGTTGTATTCGTCAACATAGCAAATATTTAATTTAAGATTTGGACACGCATTGTCTTTTTGATCTCTACAGTAAGCTCCCGGGACGCCAGTGATTCCCTTGCTACAGGCATCTTTGTCCTTTAATGGACAGGGAAAGTTCCCATTTTTAGATCCTCCGCCTATTGGATAAGCATCATGACAACTAGCAAAAGCTGGTGAAAGAGATATATCTCCCCCCACAATCAAAAAACTTAATAAAATTAAATAATAAAAGTTACGCATAGTTAGCCCTCTGTTAATTTTTTCCTACTATTTTTTAAGGAAGAATCCCTTTGATAAAGAAATACCCAAAAAATATTAATTTTTGATTAATCAAACAAGCATGAACCCCATAAATTCATACAAATGAAAAAAGAAAACAAAAACTTCCAAAAAATGGGGCTATTGGGGACGGTAAAACGGTAAAAACATCTAAGTAGCATTGTTGTATTGCACTGCAGTCTTCACTGCTAGATACAGCATAACCACATTATAATTGAACCATGAAAGAGGCATCTATAGCATTGTCATGTTCATATCCTCTTTTTTTAAAAGTCTTATAGTGGCTTTTTAAAGTCGCCCATTGATTTTCAATTAGATTAAATAGAAAATTCACTTTATTTATGGACTAAAATAGTGTAAGCTGCTCTCCTAGAATAAGAATAAAAAGTCGGGAGAAATAAATGGCTTACAGTGTAGATT
>JACDGE010000070.1 GCA_013815465.1 Alphaproteobacteria bacterium
GGTCACTCAAATGCCCAATTTGACCTTGGGGTGGTGTATAATAATGGCTATGGAGTTATTAAAGATGAAAAAAAGGCTGTAGAATTGTTTACCCTTTCCGCAAACCAAGGTCACGCAGATGCCCAAAATGCTCTTAGAATAATAAACGAAACTAACAATGTAATTCTTAAAAAGAAGAACGCTAATAGCGTTAATAGTAATAAAAAAAAATCAGAAAAAAATCGGAGTAACTTGCGTGAAATTTTAATATGGGAAAAGCGCCCTGAGCTTAATATTCTAAAAATAGAATGTGGTCGGATTCGTTATTGTTCGGAACGTAAAATTATTGATAAATTAATGCATAAATATGGTATAGATAATTTTAGGTTACCTCCTTATTATGTTTGGGTAAATGGTATTACAAACTTTATTTCACCCAGTAAGGAGATAAAGATTGTTAATGAATTACATCATATTGCTGGAGATATGAGGCATATAGTTGAATTTATTAATAATAGGGATTACGCAAGCAAAGTAACACTAGCCAAAGATTATATTTTTGAAAAAAATTGGTTTGAACAGGTTGGTAAATTCAAAATATTATACCAAGATCAATGTTCAGGCTTAAAAATTCCCCTCAGACCAACAAAAGATGCAGATCAAGAAGATAAAGACCTGGTTTCAGCTTTTTCTGTAATGCTTAGTTTCTTTAAGTATTGGAATAAATTAAAAATTGATACTCAAAATAGATCTTTAAGTGAATTATTGAGATATATTGAATTTTACTATCCTTTATATAATATAAACAATACTTATTCTGAAGAAAATAAAAGTTTACTGGAAGAGTATAGAGAAGATAGAAAATTGGCTCTGACGGGATATAAAAACTTTAAACCTTCTATGCCTGAAAGGCCCATAACTAAGCATTACGATTATACGGCCAATAATAATTATAGTAACACTGAGAACCTCAAAGTTTCTCATTACGAAGCTGAAATATATTATAGAAATCAACAGGAAGCGGCTCAACATAGGGCGCAACAAGAAGCTCAAAGAAGAATATTCGAGGAAAATCAAAGAAAAGACCAACAAAATTGGAATAATTATCACAGAAATGGCTATTGGTAATATCAGGGCTGGCTACACTGACGCCATAATAGGGATTCCATAGTGGCAACCGATAAACTACCCAGTGCTTTAGGAGAGCATGTATGGGCTGGCATCCACAATCAAGTTTTTGTGCTTCTCCAACGTTAGCCTCAAGTATGCGGTTTATGTCTCTGCCGTATTAAAGGCAAAGCCACACGCTGGACAGATTGGATTTTAGAGAAGGAAAGATATCAGATCAAGGTTACCAGTTAAATGATATGTCAGAAAATGATGTGCGCATAGCGGATTTAAGTTGCCCAAAGTGTGGCTGTAAACGCAGCGTTGGGATGGAAAGTCGGATAGGGCATATTTTTTCGCAAGGTCTTGAATGTCGGCCGCCAGGGTAATTTTCCAGATGTCGGGCCAGCTCTTTTTTGGCATCCTAGGAAGGATAAAGCGCAAGCTACCGACGGAGATCGCAAAATCTAAAATATTAGATAACCGGATACGCAGGCAACTTTTTATCGTTCACATAAAGAAACACTCCACCTCCTCACATAGAAAAATCCATCTCGTAGGATTTCAAATTTTCCTCTTGTGCATGAACGGATTGCTCCTGAGCGTAAGATTTTGTACGGTTCTCAGATTGAGTATAATCCTGAACTGCATGAGGGAAATCTCTGAATCCTTCGAGATTTCTGCTGGAAGCTGACCAGTCTCTAAGCCGCAAATCTCCGTCTCTCCATCGCAGGTATTCGATGTTGTGAGAGCCTATGGAGTGATCATAGCCTTGCTTATCCAGATCTCGTGATATTTGAGCCATAGCAGACATTTGTTCTGCTGTGGGCTTTTGCCCGTGAGTTTCCATGTATCTGATGATGTCTTTGGCACACTGGGTGGCCGCCAATTCGGAGAGTCTTTGCTTAGTGACCAACTTTTCTGCAAGAATCACTGTTGTGGCTCTATTTTGTTTTATTTCTTCTTTTGCAAGGTCAGGAATCGTCGAGGAAGGCGTTAGGCCCCCGGGATTTAATTCTGTGGGGGTTAATCCCCTTTGCTTGATCTCAAGGCACATCCTTCCCTCAACAGAGGCCTGCCGTTCGGCGATCATGTGGGCAATGAGCTCATCCTTTTCTGACTTGTAGCTGTTCAATTTTTTCCACCCCGCAATGATCTCATCGCGGATTTCAGGAATGCGGTCTAGTTCATACTTGGCGCGCTCTAAAAAGTGCGCGGCTTGTTTTTCTGTTGGGCGGGTACCTTTCAGCGTATGAGTATGGAAGATAAAGTTCGCTGCCCTTTCGGCCTGGCGATCAATGTCCTTGTTGAGATCAGGGGTAAAGTCACGCCGTTCCTCGCCCAAGGTGGCATAAAGCTTTTGCGCGCATTGCTGGATAAGTTTTTCGAAGACTTTTTCTCCACTTATCGCTGGCAGCTTTCCTAAGGGTTTTTTATCATTCGTTATGGGATTCTTCAGGATCTCTTCCTCCCGAACTTCCTCGCGAATGCTGCTCTGAGAGATTTCCGGCGTTACCCTAATTTCCTTTTCTCGATTGATTCCCAAGAAATGATCTGCTACTTGCCAGAATGCCTTTTTGGAAACCGTCCCCATGGCATCCAGCTCGTTGGATACGCGTTCAAATATCTTGGTCAGCAGTCGATCATCTTCTTGCATCAACTTGTTTAAGGAGTCCGCATCCAAATAATCCCCTGGAGAGAGTTTTTCTCCTGACTTAGCCAGGGCTTCGGGAAGCTTCTCTGCTCTCCAGAAGTCGAGGGAACTGCCAAAGACCTGCACATCATCCCGATGGCGGGTCATGGCCACATAAGCCAAATTTTGGGTCATTTCAAAGGATGCCAGCAGATAGGTCTGATCCACAGTTGTTCCTTGAGATTTATGGATCGTAATCGCCCAGCCCTGATCGAAGTAGGGGTTCAGATTGGGCGCAAAGGAGATTTCTTTGCCATCGTCCAATTTTACTTGAACTGTTTGCTTGTTTAAGTCTGTGATGGTTCCCATGGTTCCATTCTTAACGACTAAGCTTTTGGTGTTTCGGGTAAAGACAATGCGGTCGCCTTTGGAAAAGTTCTTGTCTTCTTTGATAATATGCTCTCTTCCAAAGTCATCTTCGACACGTTTGGCAATGGTGTAGGTAATCTCATCTTTAGAAATATGCCCAGATTCTTTGAGAAGAGTCCGTGCAGATTGGTTTAGATCATTCACATCGCGGTTGCTAAAGGCGAGCATAAGGGAGGTTTTATCTGGCGAGTCCTTGAATCCAGTGTGCCAGCTTTGGATGAGTGCGGTCTTGGCGTCTTGGCGCACATCAATGGATTGTCTGGGTCTCAGACCCGATTTTTCAAGACCAACTAGCGAGTCCAGTCCACATTTTTTGAGCATATCAACGGCCTGCTCCTGTTGAGCAGCTTTATCCAGGCTCTTATCCACAAACAGCATCGCCATCTTGGTAGGATCAAGAGTGCGCTCTTCCAGAAGAGGTCGATAGGTTTCTCCCTCTTTAAGAATCTGGGCCGCTGAGGATTTCTGGATTTCCTTCCAGCCCAGATACCGTTCAAAGTCTTGATGATGTTTGGCAGCAGAATAGTTACTCCCCTCAGGATTCGTCTTATTAATATCCCGCATCATTTCGCGATAAATGAGAGATGACGTACGACTTGAAACCTCATAAAGCTTTACGATGTCCTCACGGTCATGGGTGTCCATTGTATCATATAAGGTATTCTTCGTGGCAGGAAGCCTCTCCTCCACTATATGGATATGGCCTTTATCTGCGTATTTCTGAATTGCCTCTTGGGTTTCCTGTTTTCCAAACAAAACAGTCGCCTCTTTTTGCCAGTCTTCTTTTTGCCTGAGAACCGTATTGAGCTCTGACTTGCCAAGCCGCGTCGTGACAAGGCGGAAAGCCGGGCCGGCTTCCACCGGTTGGAGCTGGGCCCCATCTCCTACAACAATCAGCTTAACGCCAAGTTGATTGACGGCTCCCAACAGTTTCTCAAAGCGTTCCATATCCACCATGCCCGCCTCATCCAGCACAAGGACGCTCTTTTCGTTATATTGGCAACGACCCCCTTCAACTTCCTTCAGGAACTTATGCAGCGTGTTTGAGGGAATCCCGCTCTGCTCCAGAGACTTAGTCTCAAGATTTTGTGCAGCCTTACCTGTTGGAGCCAAACCATAAACCTTGTAGCCCTCTGCCTTCCAGATGTCGTGGCACACGCCTAAAGCCGTGGTTTTTCCAGCACCCGCAATGCCGACCATGCACCTTAGCTGACCATCATCCGCCATGTGGAAGATGGCTTGCTTTTGATCTGATGAGAGACCACCATGGTCTTTCAATTCCTCGTTAGCTTTTAAAATGGCCTGATAGATAGAGTGTTCTTTAACGCTATGACTTTTTGATTCTCCAAGCATTTCTGCTGTTTCCACAAGGGATTTCTCAGCCTTGAGCATACTGCGGGTCGTATAGATGTCATGCCCTTCCGGACCGGCCTTTAACAACATGAGTTCATTGGAATTCTTCAATTTGGCCTCGAGCTTTTGGAAGAGGGGCAGCTCGTCAACATACCGATGCAAAACCTTCTGAACGTCCGTCCACATAAAGGTGGCATTGTGCTTTGAAACGATCTCCAGGACCACTTCAGGACGACGCATGATACGGTAAAGATTGCGGAGCTGGATATCATGAAATTCTTTGGCCTTATCTGTAATGGGGGAAAACTTGTCCCCCCCTTCAAGGGCTTGGGCCCTTCGTTCCATTTCCAAAACACCTTTGCCCATCTTGGGTTGGGGTTCAATTTCAATGCCTCGTTCCTTATGAGATCTGTGATCGATCTGAACATCATGGCCATGGAGTTTAAGGTGAAAGTTGGAATATTCCTGCCATTGCTGACGAAGCTCACACAGAAGTTCTTTCTTGTCCCAGTCCCTCTCTTTGGCTTCCATTCCTGCTTCATCCAAACGGCGCGTTGTCAGGAGCACATGACAATGGGGTTTTTCTTGGGGATAATCCCCTTCGCCCATTTCCTTATCCCCATCGAAATGAAAATTAAGCTGAGCGGCCATCCCCCGGGAGCACATCTGATCTTGAACAAACTCTCGAGCCAGAGCCATGTTCTGCTCTTTCGTAAGTTCGCGATGGAGGGCAAACTCGAACTCTCTCCAGATACGAGCATCAACTCTTTTCTCTGCTGCTTCCACAATATCGACAAAAGCCTGCACACCTTTTTGTCGATCCTCAGCGATCAGCTTTTGAATCTCAACAGCCCAGGAAGGAGCGTCCTTTGGCAACAACAATTCCACATGCTCTACATCCTTATAACGATAATCGAAGCTCTGACCTGTCCGCTCGTTATAAAGTTTACACCCCGCACGATAGGCCACGGCACTGACCGTATTCCGGCTGCCACGTGAAAAGGTTTTTGCGCTGAAGTGATAGAGTGCCATCCCAAATTCCTCACACTTGGTCTCGGACGCTTGCGTCAAAGAGCGGTTGCCGAAGGCAATGTGTAAGCGCGCATGGAAACTTTTTAAAAAAACTTCCCAAGACCGTTTTAGATATCTGGCGATATCCAATTTTATTTCTAATGATATTCATCTTGTACCTAGTTATATTTAGATATTTCAACAACTTGACTTGACAAATAATATCAATTCTATTAAATTAAGTCATCAGAAAAAAATAAAGAGGGACGTCGTATGATCGATCAGGTTAAAAATATTGATGTGAAAATTGACTGCTTGAGGAAACAGAAAGCAAAGATGCAAACTCGAGCCAAGCCATCCGCTTTATGCGTGCGGCCCAGAAAATATTCCAGGATGATTTTACACCAGAGCTTGCCTTAACAGTTCTCGCTGAAACATGGGCCACGGCCTCTGAATCCCAAAAGCAGAATTGGAGAAGAAGCAACTTCCAGTCTTCTGTCGTTAAACCAACCCCTCAAGCACTAAACATGCCCACCACGAAAGATGAGCTCATCCGAGTTTACGAGGAACTTTGCGAGGAATGTCTTGAAGCGCTCCTCTTGGCGTCAGCAGAAACTTAAGGTGTTTTTACAACAAAAAGCTGAGGAACCTTTCATCATTCAAAACTTATGACGAAAGGTTCCTCAGCAATTTCTCATTTTTCCCCTAAACCTCACCTGGATGAATCAACAATGAAAAGTAAGGCTGGTTTCTAAAAAATAACAAAACCATCAAAATAACCACCAGTACAATTCCTTTCCAAAAGGCGTTTACCCATCGAAGATAGAAGTTCAGCAGAAAAAAGTGAGCTCAGTACTCGTGCGGAATGCCTTCATGTCCCAACACCTTATAGTGGGCCACTAAAAGCTGACGAAATGTGTCACGGGCAAGCTCGTGTTCGAGCCACACCTCATTCATTAAATCAGTCATTTTTTTGAACCGACGTGTAAGTTGTTGTGAAAGAAGCTCAACCTGAGCTACAGTGGAATCAGTCATAGCGATAATCCTTTTATCGTTGTGATTAGCGGCGTAAGAGTTGTCGAAGACTTTTACGTCGCGCTCTCCCAACATGTCGGGCGCCAGGTTTATTGACCCGGGGGGCTGTCAAATTAATTGACCCACTTGGGCGATGTTAGTAGGGCTCAGACAGAGCTGTCAAGAAGGAAACTAAAAAAGTAATGGATCTTTTTGAAGAAC
>JACDGE010000071.1 GCA_013815465.1 Alphaproteobacteria bacterium
TTCAATTATTGGAACAGGACACCGCCAGGGCCTTGATCCCTACCAATCCATTCAAAAGGCTCTTAACCCACAACTCAAGTTCTTACCTGCTTAACTCAGTCCCGCCTAAAGGGGGGTGAGTAGTTACGATTCATCAATTTATTTACATGTGTTTATTTGATGCTTTAATTGGAAATCACGATAGGCACGGGCGCAATATTGCCCTCATTGAAACAAAGAAGGGGTTTATATTAGCACCGTTTTACGACAATCCATCCTATATTGGGGTTGAGCATCACAGCTTGTTATTGGCGCAACATAACCCAAGAGGAAAGATAGCTACATCATTAACCATTGAGCCTACTCTTAGAGACTATGTTCAAGATTTTAATGACTTAGGGTATGGATCTATCGTTTTATCCTTCTTATCCAAAATTCAAAAAACGGATTTTAGAACACTTATTCAAAAGTCATTTTTATCTGAAAGGCGCCGGATAGCTTTCTTAACCCTCATTAAGAGCCGGCAAGAGGAATTCGAAGATGCCATACGCTCTTGATTTTTCTTATAATAATATTAATGCCATTGATATTTTTCTCGAACGATTTCAAACGCGTCTTTTCGTTGGGCGCCTAGAAAATCTAAGTAATAAATTCCATTTTTCCTATTGTGATGTTTATTTGAAGGAAAAAAATGTTATTTCACTTGGGCCTGAATTTCCCCTTACTCAAAAAGATTTTTATTCTCCAACTTTATTTAAAAGCTTAAAAGATCGAATTCCTGATCCGGATAATCCCGCGTATGCAAGCTATTGCAAAGAATTTAGCATTTCTCCCTTAACCACGGATCCTTTAATTTTATTGGCTACAATTGGTCGGCGAGGTCCCTCTTCTTTTATATTTGAACCTGTTTATGCTGCTCATTTTACGTTTAAAGATTTTGACGAACTCCGTAAATCCTTAGAGCTTTCGCTTCAGGATGTTGCTTTGTTATTCGATGTTTCATTATCAATTTTGCAAAAAATAAAGGCGGGAGATTCTTCAGGGAAAGAAGTTCTTAAGCGATTACAATTGTACTACCTTTTCAAAGATACATTAATGTTTCAAATTAAGTGCAATGGTAAATTTTTGCATAGTGACAAAATCGCCCGCATATTACAGTGGGTGCATGCGGCAGAATAAGAATTCACCAATAGATCTAATTCTAGAGGAGCTTATTTCAATCGTTTTCCAAGCTTCTTGCTTCTTTCCTTTAGGTGCAAAAAAAAAGTTGTTTGCTCCTACGCAGAGACCTGATATAATTGTTCCTAACGTCGCCCGTGGGCGCTTTCAACACCCACGAGAGACTAACCATAATAACGTCCTTATAGAGCAAGGAGCATCATAATGGCTGAATGTAAGCTACACGCGTCGCGTGATTTTTTCAAGGAAATATCCATTGAGGCACAACGATTAAAGCTTGTGGTTCAATATATACAAACCTATATCGACCAAGCAAGAGAGCGAGGGTCTAGGATTGGGGACAACCAATTGCTGGAACTCTTAGATTATATCGAGATTTTTTTCTCGGTTGTCAAAGAGAGCAGTGATCGCCTTGAAAGAATTTGCGCACGCCTGTAGTTTTGCATGCTGTTATGAAATTGTGGGGTAGGGGAGTTTTCAGGGGATTATCCCTTGGAAACTCTCACTACTGTCGGCGGCGCTTCAAACATTATGCTAAACATGGTTCTGTGAAGCTATCCAATTGGCAGTGAGAGTTATATTGTTAGAAAGGTCCTTTCTGGAGTTTTGTCCCGTGGTCATGTTGAGCCTCTTGAATAGTCTATGGGGGCAGCTATGGCGTTAAAACTGTCAATGCCATCCAAAATAACTCTTCACATCTTCAACTGGGGGGTAAGGGGGAATGCTTTTTTAGTCCCTTCGTGTGGTAAGCCTCTCCATTTTACTCCCAAACACCTCAGTTGCTTGTCTTAAAGGCTCATCTGCAAGATGGGCGTAACGCTGGGTTGTTGCGGCTTGAGTATGACCCAGAAGCTTCCCCACAATACTCAGGCTGAGTCCGCTTGAAACAAGGTGAGAAGCATGTGTATGGCGCAAATCATGCATGCGAACCTCAGGAAGGCCCGCTCTTTTTCTGATCGTATCCCAAGCTTTTTTGATTTCTTGCATAGGCTTCCCCGGAATTTTCCCAGGGAACAAAAAGGGTGATTCGGATTCTGCCTTCATATCTTTGAGCATTTCAAGCGTGAGGGAAGACAAAGGCAAGTGTTGCGTGTTCTTTTGTTTTGTTGAATGAGCCGGTTTTGTCCATACGCCCTTTTCAAGATCGAATTGATTCCAGGTCGCATGCAATACCTCATTCCGTCTTGAACCCGTTAAAAGAAGAAGGCGAATTACATCCGCAACGCTTTGATTATAATAAGTATCTAAAACCGAGAATAAGCCTTGAACTTCCTCATCATTAAGCCAGCGATGCCGTTTATATTCTTGGTACCTTTCAATCCCTCTCACCGGATTATCTAAGCGCCACCCCCAGTTGTTTGCTAATGTGAACATCTTGCTTAACAGGGCCCGTAGTCTATTGGCCTTATAGGGTGTGTCCTTTAATTCAGCGTGTAGTTTCTGTAAATCAAATGTTGATATAGCCTCCACATTTAAATTTCCAAATTTTTTTAAGATAATATTGTTTATGGCCGCACTGTCTTCTTTGTATCCTTTTGGTTTTTTCTTAAGGTTTGCATGCAAAGCCAAATACTTTTCCCCTAGCTCTTGCATCGTGTGTGTCTTGTCCGTCGTCACTACCTTAATGGATGGGTCTGCTCCTACTGCAATTTCCAAAGAAAATTTTATGGCTTGTTCACGCGCAAGTTCCGTTGTTATTGAACCATGGGCTCCAATCTTGATTTTACGAGATTCGCGATTTTTATTACGGAACTGCAGAAAATAGGTCTTTTTCCCAGTTGGATAAACACGCACATAAAAACCGGTGACTTCCGTATCCCATATTTCAATTCTTTTTGTTGGATCGACTGCAGCGCTCTCTACAACACGTTTAGTGAGTTTGACCTTATTTTTATTAATCAGTGGCATTTTGTGCCCTCCTCATTATTTTTATAATATCTGATAATACCGACCTTCGAATTGGGATGCAATTAAAAAAGGGGAGCATATGGGGAGCAACGGATAGAGAACTATATAGACGTTTATAGACGCTTGGTCCCTCTGACTTCACACATTTTCCTTGTAAACTCAACGTTTATGCAGCTATATAGACGTTTATAGACGCTTATCCCCTCTGACTACGAATCAGAAGGCTAGGGGTTCAAATCCCTTCGGGCGCACCAATTTTTACAATGAATTAGATGGTTTTTCTGAAGCTACAAAATTATCTAAGTAGCAAATAGGTAGCATTTGAAAAAACCGTAAAAGTCAACTTTACTCACCTTTTATGGTTTTTTTATGGAGGACGATCCACAAGGGATCAAATTTCTTAAATGCCTGGGAAAGCACCCCGCCATAAATCCACGCTTACTGACTTTGTTCTACTCTATTTAGGGGCCATTAATTCTAAGCTAATTGTGAAATTTCAAAATTATTTGATCCAATAGATAGCCCCTCTTGATCAGCACAAAAAAATGGGACATTAAGGGAGTTGAGCTAATCTATTCCATTATTCTGCCCTTTTAAGAAAGAAATCGTTGTGAGGTTGCCAGCTATCAGACAGTGATCTGCAACAACTGTAACGCTACTCATCCCTTCAACTGGCCATCCAGTTTTCGGGTTAAGGACGTGTGAGTAAATTTTTCCGTCAATTTTAATGGACCTTTCATAATCACCACTCGTTGCCATAGCTCCCGTCCTTAGCCGGATAAATGCTATTTCTGTGTCTGCCTTTCTCGGATGATTCACAGCAATATTCCAAGGTCTACCATCAATGTAGGGCCCAATAATTTTTACATCTCCTCCCATATCAATAATACCGTGAAATATCCCCATGGACCTGCATATTTTTTCAGCTGAGTCAGCCGCATACTCTTTAACAATCCCTCCAAAATCGATCATCATCCCTTTTTTGGGGAGTGTAAATTTTGGATTTTTCCATTTCTACTACACCGAGAATAATTGAAGAGTCAGGAAACATGGCCAAATAGACCCTCCTGTACAGGAATCATCCAAGGAGCATATCTATGTTGCTACATTGAATATTTTTAATCGATCAATGTAAATCAATGCATCCTTTCCCGATTTATTGATAAATGTTAATGCCTTTGCAGCTATCCCTGAGAGACACAAAAAAGATATAACCAAACTGTCATTTTCATAATTTGTAAATTATTCTTTTTACTTAGAGAACTTACAGTGAGTTTCATAATTCTTTAACATTTTTAAATTTATTTCATCCAAAGTTTTCCTTTCTTCAAGGAATTGTTCTATAAGAATTTTGGCAGCCTTGCTGCCTTTGCCCTTTTCCTCCAAGAGTATGATAAGGTCTTTAGTAGAGGGGCTCGGGCTAAAAATAATTTTTTGTAACTGATGTGCCACTTGGCCTCCTAATGCAGAAGAGCCGCCCTCTCCATTACAAATAGCATCAAAATCTATATTTCTTAGGGTTTCATCCAGAGTAGCGTAAGCTTGAAAGCTCATGAAAAGTGAGCAAGTGGCCAAAATCATCGATGTCCTTTTTAGCATATTTGTCTCCATTTATTTTGCATTGATTTTGCTTTGTACGGAAAATTAAATCATACTTTTATAAATAAATGGTTAATTCAAAAAGCATCCGCCTGCGTTTCTTAAAATAAATGTCCCAACAGATCAATAGCCTTATCTGTAAAATCATTATCCACCGCAGACTTGATTAATAAGGTTTTTGATTCATCTCTTTCAATCACTGAATGAGAACTTAGATCCTCTATTGCTAAAAAACGACAATTAGCTTTTACTTGATGATATTCGAGCTTTTGATAAAGTTCCTGACGGTTAGCAAATGCCAGGACATGGTTAACCTTACATTGATTTGCCAAATTTTCGAGAGTTGTGAGGAGGGTTGCTCCAATGCCTCTATTTCGAAACTCTCGCGTAACACATAAATCTACAATTCCAAAGATTTGATAAGGGGCTTTATCTACTGAAATGACGCGGTGATCTATGCCTACCTGTCCTATCAATCGTTTTTCATAAAAGGCCATAAGACGCATTGTAGGAAGTTGTTTATAAAAAATACGATCGGAAAAGCATTCCGGGAAAGACTTGCTTAGAATTTTTTTGAGAGCGTCACGATCAATATTATTAAGATCACACTCTTGTTTGCGCCGTATCCTCAATTTTTTCAAATCAAATTCATTCATATATCAAATTACGTGCCTCATGCTTATTTGTCTTTTTTTTTCTTTCTTCCCATTCATGCGTTACTTTTTCATTGTCTGCAACATAGCTTGAGTAGCCTTCTCGACTGAATCCCTCATAGCATCAAGATTGAGCCTTGCATAAACGGCTGTTGATTGAGGTGTCTTATGACCCAAGGAACGACCGATCATAAAGCTATTTGCTCCTGTTGCTGCTTGCCAGCTTCCCAAAGATTTAGAAAATTTTTGTATAATTAACAAAAATCTAAGGGCAACACACTGTTGAGAAATTACCCTTATTATATGGAGATAAAGCCTTACTGAGCTGTGTATTCCAAAATTTAATAAGTAACTCGCTTAAGTATTAAGTTTAAATAATGTTTTTTATTCAACTTGCTCCTTAAAATAATTTATCTCAAGATAAGATATTCAGAAAATAATAAATTGGTTTAAAATCGTAAAAATTAAATTATTGGATGTCTTTCTAAAGTTCGTTAATAATAAAAGGGGGAATAAAATGAATTTTAAAATTGTTAAGGGATATTGGAATGCAATTAAAGAACAAACAAACAAACATCAGGGGAAACCTACAGATTATGAGATGATCGCCCTTTCAGAAGAATTGGCGGAAGCTTTACGTAAAGCCTATCGGTATGACAAGTTAAAGACTAAAAAGGCAATCCACAAACTTATTAGAGAAGCATAGCTAAGGAATTATTATTACTTCTTTAATTTACGAAGGTGGATCCCCAGGCGTTGCTTTCACTTCTGTTGCACAAGCAGGTGGGATTGCAGCAAGTTTGGCCGGGGCCGGCGCGGGAGCGGCTGCCGCAGGCTTACTTGCCGCGGTAGTAGGGATAGGAATCGCGGAAGCGGAGGTTAAGAACTATGAAAAAGGTATCAAAGAGAGAGGCGCGCTTATAGGAGTTAAGCCTTTGACATCCAATGATTACGTTCCGCTGAAAGAGGGATGGAAAACTTACTCTGCAAACTGAAGTAACACCGCAGCCCTTGCTAAGCTTCTAGCAGGGGCCGGAAGGTGAAATACCCTATAAAATTTTTCACAGCTGATTGAGAAAGAATGTTTTATGCACACTACCCGTCACTTATTGATAGTCAGTTGAAAAGTAAGAATAAATAGTTTAAAGTTTTGGAATCATTCCTCATCAAAGAAAGGATTTCAAAATGAAAAAACTACATCTCCTTACTCATAAAG
>JACDGE010000072.1 GCA_013815465.1 Alphaproteobacteria bacterium
TTCTTTTTTTCTTGTCAACGGAATTTAGAGATACTCTATTTTTCCATTGTCGCCAAATTGTCGGCTGGTGGCATCGATTTCGAGCTAGTTTTCCGAGAACTTGAAGGTGCTTTCCGATAGAATGGAAACTTCTGAAAGCTAGACCCTCCTTGGAAAAATGAGGATTCTGCTTGGTGGGCGCTGCAGGATTCGAACCTGCGACCCGCTGATTAAAAGTCAGCTGCTCTACCTACTGAGCTAAGCGCCCGAAACTTAGTCATATTATAAGTAATCTTAAAGAGAGGTCAAGCCCAAACAGCAACTCCTGCTTATGAAATGCTAAATGTGTCAATTTTAATTATAATGCAGGGAATAGTGAGCTTTGTGGCACGAGGTCCAAGTTGATAGAAGACAAATCAGGATGTACTTCGAATTTTACATATGAGCGAGTTCAAATACATGTGAGACAATTTTAGACCTAAAAGGTTTTAGAAAAAAGCCTTTTAAAGGATTGATTCTTGATAAGCCAAGTAGTTTCAACGCCTTTGAGCGTAGTGTGCCATAACGAGAAAGACAGAAAATCAACTTATATTTATAAGCCCAATCCTATGTCATATGTACAGAGCCCCCACACCCCTCAATCTTAGCTATGTAAGAAATGAAAAAATGGCTATGTCCTCGACCGTTAAGGGAGCCTAGAGGATAAGGAGGTTCGTTTCTTCCTATTTTTGAAACCCACTACATTTCTTTTCTTGGGGACAATGAGGTGACAAGGGTTTTTTAGAGATTTATGGATCGTTTTTAGGTCTCCAATTAAATGTACCAAATTCATAGAGTTAAGGTGGTGCCCGCTGCCAGACTCGAACTGGCATGACCTTTCGATCGACAGATTTTAAGTCTGCCGTGCTGTCACTCCCTTCACCCATGCGCTTGACTCACTTTATCAATGTTTTTCTTTATTTAAAGCCATTTTAAACTGCTCATTCAAGCGCATTCGAGCTCATTCAAACTCATTCAAACTCATTCGATTGGCGAAAGTTTGGCGAAAGTTTTTGTAGACCTTAGAAGAGAAATCATTTAGAGATTATGTAAAATGACAAGAAGGATGTCCCCATGCCTAAAATAACAAAGCGCTTTGTAGAAGCCATAACACCCCAGTCCACTAAAATTTTGCAATATTGGGATACAGAACTCAAAGGATTTGGACTGCTTGTTCTTCCGAGTGGCAGAAGAACCTATTTCGTTCAATACCGTAATTTAAGTCGCGTTAGAAAACATTTAAAAATTGGGGTCCATGGGCAGATTAATACGGAAGAAGCGCGTGTACTTGCAAAAAAACATCTTGGAGGAATAGCTCATGGAGATGATCCTGCAATGAAAAAGAAGGAAAACAGAGATCTTCCCTTAATAAAAGATCTTGCCCAAGACTATTTGGACCGGCATGCAATTCGGAAACGCCAAAGAAGCATTGAAGAGGATAAAAAACTTTTAAACAAAATTATTTTACCTTCAATTGGCAACCAGCAAGTTAAAAATATTTCTCGTAGAACAATTGAGAGTCTCCATCTTCAACTTAAAGGCACACCTTATCAAGCTAATCGAGCTCTCGCTTTACTTTCAAAAATGCTATCTTTGGCCGTAGCATGGGAATGGAGATCAGATAACCCTGTAAAAGGAATTGAGAGATATCAGGAAAAAAAACGAGATCGTTGGTTAGACAAAGAAGAGCTTGGCAAATTTTTGAATACCTTAGAATTTTATCCAAACCACCCCCACGCTTTTGTTTTAAAAATTCTTCTTCTTACAGGCTCTAGAAAGAGCGAAGTCTTAAAAGCGACGTGGGATCAATTTGATTTAAATAAAGGCGTTTGGACAAAACCCTCCCACCTTACTAAGCAAAACAAGAAAGAATTTTTGCCCCTTTCAGACCAAACTCTTGCTTTGCTAGATGGTCTTAAAAAGCTTAATAATAATAAATCATTTTACCTGTTTCCTGATCAAACTGGAAAAAAACCTATTCGTGATATTAAAAGCTTTTGGGAAAAAGTAACAAAAAGAGCAGAATTAAAAGATATTCGCATCCATGATCTTCGCCATACCCATGCCTCGCACTTGGTTTCAAGTGGTTTAAGTCTAAGCATTGTTGGAAAACTGCTTGGGCATACTCAAGCTTCTACGACTCAAAGATATGCTCATTTAGCAGACGAACCCTTAAGACAAGCAGCCGCGATGTTTGGAAGTCAGGTTGAACAATTGACAACAAAGAATATTTGAGAAACTAAGCGATATTTGAACTGAAAATCTTTATATATTTTAAGACAAGGATGATTTGACATTAGCTAATTATCATGGTACAAAATGTATATGGCTAAGCGCACCCAAATAGGAATGAATCTTCTAAAAATCCTTGCTCAAGATGGAGATCGTATATTTTCAACCGAAAGGGCCTCAATTCTATCAAAACAACTTGATATTAATCCATCCTACCTCAATGAGATGTTGTTTCTTCTAAAACAAAATTATTGGATCCATCCTATAAAAAAAGGGCTCTATTACCTTGATTCAACCATGCTCGTTGGGGGACCTATACATGAATACGAAATCGGAACTGCCCTTATAACGCCGTCAATGATTAGCCATTTTTCGGCCTTTCATTACCATCATTTAACCGACCAAATTCCTCAAACCATTTACATCTCTACTTCGAAGAGGCTAGGGAGTCTTGTCTCCATAAGAGAAATAAATGGAATCAAATACCATCTTATTCAAATGAAGTCGGAATATTTTTTTGGGGGGACGTCTATATGGATAGGGGAGGCCAAGATATCTATCTGTGACCTTGAGCGAACCCTGCTTGATGGCTTAAGAAATCCCCAGTTTTGTGGAGGGTTTTCAGAAGTCCTGACTGGCTATCAAATGGCACAGGAGCGTATTAACTTAAAAAAACTTATTAATTATGCTCAACAGCTCGAAACGGCAACGATTAAACGACTTGGGTGGGTCTTAGAGTACATCGGCATTTCAAAAAAACATCTCGCATCTCTTGAAAAAATAGCCATCAAAGGATTTAGAAAGTTGGATGCGAATGGAGATGATTTTGGTCCCTATAATAACAAATGGAATATAAGAGAGAACCTATGAAACTCTTACGCCGTCAGCTTGAAGACAAACGATCTGAATTTCTGAATTTGTGCCAAATCCGCTCTTCGAACGCACACCTTATAAAGAGAAGCTACCTCTTGCTCATGGACAGATTGCGTTCACTATACGGGCACGTCTGCCCTGGCACAGAGAGCCCCACGTGAATGTTATGGTTGAAGTTACGCAACATGAGCCTGTTCTCGCACAGGCAAAACTTATGTCTCTAATCTATGATTATGACGATAAGTTTCCTTATAAAATATGGACTTACAGTCTGGAAGAAATAGTATGCGAGAAATTGCGGGCTATTCTTCAAAATGTGAAAAAGCTTCATGAGGTGGGATGGACTCGTTCCAGAGCGAGAGATTATTATGATTTGTGGCGAATTCTTTCATCTTACAAAGAAAGCTTAAATCGAGAGGAGATTCTTGAAATTCTCCCTCAGAAATGCGCCCATAAAGGCGTTTCTTGGAAAGCCCCCGATGATTTCTTAAATGAACTCTATTTAAAGGGTATACACTCATCGTGGGAGAAGTGGTTGGCTCCTCTCACTGGGGATGCCTTGAGTATACTCAAAATACTGGCGCAAAAAGCTAAGTTTGGCTTTACCAAAATCCTCAATATCTTGCCACCCCTCCGCCCCACATAGGACAGCGCACAAGGTGAGCAATAAAATCTCACCCACACCATATAGCTGATTTCTGGTGGACCCTTGGGTCTTCTATGGCACCAAAGGTGTCTACAAAGCCGGAATCGTCTTTGGGAGCATCTTTAAGGGAGTATTTTCCTTTAGGGACGGGACCTTTGCGGCTCATGCCTTTTGGAATGAGTCCATGTGCTTCCGTGATCGTTCCTACAGCCCCTAAGGTTTAGATTTTGTAGAAATTGAACACCTTCAAAAAGTCTTATAAGCCCTCTCTTTTGAGGGTTTTTCCATCATTATTCCTAGAGACGATATTCAAATTTTAAAAACTTGATGTTTCTCCCTTAAGTCTGTTGGCTGTTCCGTTGCTCCCCTAACCCCGACTTCCAGTTTTTGCCAACAAGAGGAGGGCTTTGATACAACTTTTTACGATGGGTTTTGTGAAAAGAGGTTTCTGTCCAGGGGTAGCCTGGTGATTACTAGCGATAACGGCGGTGGAATAATACGAAATGATGGGAGCTTTCAGCTCCGCAAAGAATGTATTAAAAAAAGAATTCCAGGGAAATGGCAATCCAAATTTTACTTTTACTATGACTTTACAATTGAACAAAAACACAATGAGCATCATTAGATGGGGGATACCCAAAAGGGGCTGTAGCCAGATCCCCATACCCCAAATTTAAAAAATATTTTTTGAATGAATGTCATCCAAAGTTGTGATCGTGTTATACATTTATTCAATTATTATCTGCCAAGATCATTATTTGTAGTTATATTAGATGTTTTTGTATGGAGCACTTAATAAAAAACGATCTTTTTCTTCAGTTTTTCTTACGGCGAATATGCCTAAAAGAGCCATGAAGATTAAATAAAGACTTGGCCCCCAGAGGTTGCCGATGAGATTAGCAAGTTGATTGCAAATCAGAGGGGTTGTCCCCCCAAAGATAGCTATCCCAAGGCAAGCTCCAAAAGCAACTCCTGAGTAACGACATTCAGGCGGGAAAAGAGTATTAAGGTAAGCGTTCGAAGGAGAAATAAAGGCTTCAGCAAACATTAAAAGCCCTATTTGTACAAAAAGAATTTCTAAAAGGCTTCCGTTTGTGTATATCATAAAAACAGGAATGGCGAGGGCCATTTGTCCCAGAGCACCCCACAGCATAAGCCGCTTATGGCCAACTTTATCAGAACAATGCCCTAGCAAAGGCATTATGAGCACCCCCATTAAAGTCACGGCCATATTTATAAGCATCAATTCTGTGTTGTTAATAAGACCTTTAGCATGAAGTGTAGGATTCATGTAGCCGACAATGATGTAAAATGGGACATGCAAAAAACCACCAACCCCGATTGCTTTAATGAATGGGTGAGGGTGATTTTGTATGACATCCAGAAGAGGAATTCTGACCGTTTTTCTTTGTTCTTCCTCATTTAGAGCGCTTCTTAAATAAAATCCCACAAAAGCCACAAGTCCCCCTAAACAAAAAGGAACACGCCAAGCCCAATTTGGCATTAGATCATTCGTAAAAAGAATACCCATAGATGTTGCCATAATCGCGCCAACTCCCGCAGAAGAGTTGATAAGAGCTCCTACAAGACCACGTCTCGTTGGGGTTGTTTTCTCCAAACCAAAAACTGCGGCCCCATTTACCTCTCCCCCAGCAGCAAAACCTTGAAGAAGACGAAAAAGAACCAAGAAGAGTGGCGCAAAAATTCCAATCTTTTCATAAGTAGGAAGGAGTCCAATACAGACTGTGGAAAAAGCCATAAGAAAAAGGGTAACAAAAAGAGCTTTTTTTCGGCCATATTTGTCTCCCCAATGACCAAAAACAAGAGCACCAATAGGGCGTGCTATAAATCCTACTGCAAAAACGCCCAAACCCATCATCAGAGCAGTTAAAGGATCAGAAGATGGAAAAAAGAGAGGGGAGATAATAGAGACAAAAAAACTATAGAGGAAAAAATCATAATATTCTAAAGCATTACCAATCATAAGTGCGCGTAATATATAAAACTTCATACATAACCTCGTTTCTGCTGTTAATATATTTATTGTTTTTTATAATTCTTGTTAATAAGTGACTTCATAAAATTAATATGAAAACGAATATAAGTTGTTTCTTGGTATTTAAAATTTTCTCCTAATTTTTTATGAACCTTCTCCAGTTGGATAGAAGGGATATGAGGAAAAAGGTGATGTTCAGCATGGTAATTAAAATTTGAAAAAAAGAATCGTAATAAAGCATTAGAATGTATGCTGCGGGCATTACATAACTTATTTTTGATTTTATCACACCCCGAGTGTTCAGCTACTGTAACAAAAAAAACGATTGGAAAATAAAATAGAATTGGCCCCCAGTAATAATATAATGCTTCCACTGGATAGAATAGGGTAATAATTATTATCAAAATCAACCAACAAATTTGTAGTATGCTATCAATTTTTATTTCTAAACGGGCTTGCGGAGTACGTACTCCTGGTGGGAATTTATCCTTCCATGATTTTAGGGCTAATTCTATAAAACGATAAGGGAATTTCCAATGAGGTATAGCTATAAGATATTTCCAAATATTTTTGTATTCACGTGGGCGTTGAGTATCTCCTTCAATATTTGGTAACTACTCACCCCCCTTTAGGCGGGACTGAGTTAAGCAGGTAAGAACTTGAGTTGTGGGTTAAGAGCCTTTTGAATGGATTGGTAGGGATCAAGGCCCTGGCGGTGTCCTGTTCCAATAATTGA
>JACDGE010000073.1 GCA_013815465.1 Alphaproteobacteria bacterium
TGGTCATAAAGAATTCAGCCAACTGAACGTCTTGACTCAAAAACGCATTCTTTTGAATGGCCTTCCAAGCAATGTTAAATTCATCGCCAAGTACATCTTTAAAGTCTTGAGTTTGTGCCTTTCGATCAATCACAGCCATTTTCTGCTGTTCCGCTCCGCACTTCTGATGGCTTTCCGCCCAATCGGTTGCGAGCCCAAGATCTTTACTCATGGCATTACACAGCAATTGTGAAGATGCATTAGATTGAGGCCAGGCCCCTCCCACAAGAGTTGCTGCTGCCTCACAAGAATTAATGTTCTGATTGGTCATGGCTTGGACTTTTGCAGACAGATCATCCAGAACGCTTTTAATCTGAGGTGTCACTGTTGCTAACGCCAAGTTGAAAGCGTACCCTCCCGCATTGCTGCCAATGTTGCGCAAAAGCTGAGTAAAAGCTTGCGCATTAATAAAGCTGAATCCCCCCATGAAGAGGTCGATACCTCCACACCCCGCTCGATAGTGGGGCATTTGCAAAGAAAAGAGTTCTGCATTGTTGACTTTTGAACGAGCAAACACACTGCCGCCTGTATAAAATCCGCCCGTTTGATCCTGATATCCTCCAGCTGTTGTCACGTTGTTCGACATTCCCAAAACTCCAAAGGCTTTCTCCAGGTTGTCTTGCATACCTGCAGAGAGGGGGCATGTTGAAAGGATTAAACACACTAGGATTTTCTTCATTTTTGATCTCCTGAGCCTTGTAAGATAAATTCTCTTGGGGGTGATCCCCTTTGAGACGAGTCTCCTGGGGACAATCCCCGAGGGGACAATCCCCGAGGGGATAATCCCCTTTGCGACGGGTCTCCTGGAATTCGTGTTAACATCTCCACCCTGTTTTCAATCTCACTTTCTGAAGTTAGGCCGTAAGCAAGGGGGATGAGCTGGCCCGACTTGGGATGAAGGGCGATAAGAGCCGGTACATGGGCAATTTGCAGGCGCTCCGCAATTCCATTGTTTTGTTTAGCATTGGGAAACTCAGATAATGTGCCTCCGTCCAACGAAATGGGCAAAACAGACCAGCCATACTTTTGCGCAAAGCGCTTTACGATGGGTGCAAAATGGTGGCAATAAGAACAGTTCTTTCGGAAGAAAAAGAAGAGGCCATATTCTGACGCCAGGCGCATGATGCGTTTTTCAAGTCTATCGTGCTGTTCCTTGTAATAAACATGGCGCGCATTTTGATCAACAGGATGGACTAATGTTTCGTCCAACGCGGGCGTTGTCATCACGACCTGTTTCCACATTTCAGAAAACTTTTGGCTTTGATCCATCAGGGCTTTTTGAGCCGTAATATAAGCAATGATATTCTCCCTATTTGGTTCAACAATGGCTGCATGAAGCTTTGTCTCAAGAGTTTTCCGTTGGGCCTCTATGGCTTGTGTCGGAGAGAGGGCTTTGGAAGCAGATGGCGCTACTCCCTCAACTTTGTCCTCCTTTGGTGAATCCCGATACCAATGCCAACCTTCAGCTTTTCTTTCAAAGAAGGAGGGCTGAGCCCTCCCCCTATTCTTTAGAGTCTCATTTTGCTGCGACGAAACAGCCTCAGGATGCAACATAATAATGAGAACATTGATTATGCAGAAAAAAGAAAAGGCCTTCCGAATGCTTTTCTGCCCGCTGCAACACTGATACACTGCAACACTGAACGTCATGCTCCACCTTCTCTTTGTGGCACGTGCTGTTTCGTATTGGGGCTAAGCCCCTGGGGAACCATACCCCCCTTAATAGTCTCCAATCGCTCCCCCACTTGTCGGCTGATATCTCCCATTTTGCCAGGCTTGAAGTTTTTCATGAGCTCTTCAAAAACTTCGCGTAAATCGAGCTTGGAGAAGTCGATTCGCTGAATTTCACTAATGGTAAAGCCTCGGCAAAGGGGTGATTTAGGTGAGCCCCATCTCATCCCTATTTGAGCACGCCCCTGTTCTTGAAAGGCTTTTAATAGTTTTGATCCAAAACAACAATAACTGCTTTTTTTCTTAATGCATTGGCCAAGGACTTTTTTTGCACAATAGGTCCCCACAAAATGGCAGAGGCCGAGCTTCCTTCGTTTGTTCAAAAGCTTCTCTTTAGCATTGCATGAGGCAAGCCCCATGTCATTTCCCCAACCTTTCCCGGATCCACAGCAGTCCTTAAAACTGACAATATATTTGGAACAGCGGTTATCTTCTCCTTTAAAAAGAAAGCCATTTTGAAGGTTCCCCTGCATTTCTTTGAGGATGCTCAATTGAGCAACGCTAGACATCAGCTCATCATTAGGCTCCCAAGATTGATCACGGCAATTACCGTCCATACAGAAAGGGGTATCCCCCCCCACTATTTGAAAAATCGTGCGGGGGGCATCCTTACATTGATAGGTTTGCTGATAAACCACACAAACGTTGCCGACATATTGTTTGCAGGCTGAATTGATTTGAGCACAGCCTCGAGCCCTTAAAGCACCGCAATCGTCTTTTGCAGGAAAGGAGCAAGCATAAGTCATCGTTTCCTGCCAACAATTTCGTGTGGTGGGAATACCATTGATGATTCGGGTCTGATGGGGTGCCGTACAGATGCGAGAGACGTACCCACATAGACCGCTATCGACCCGTGTCTCTAATCGAGCACAATTATCGCTCCACGCATCGGGCAATACTTCATAAGAATCTTCCTCAAAATCGATGATTATATGAGGAGATAAGTCATATTTTGTCCCATGATTATTGGTATCCACATAACCACTCCTCGATACGCGGAGCCTATTCGAACGTTTTGAGAACTTCACCATTTTGAGATTTACAGCCTGAATTTGAGAAGCGGCAAAGGGGGTAGAGGCAAGAGAAACATGCCCGGCGGTTACTTGCCCCCCGAGCTCTTGCATACAAGCAAGATATGCGGCTGTAACGTCCCCATTCTGTTGCCTGTTGGCCTTCATGACGCCCTGTCTCAAGGCCGTACAGGCTAAGTAATGGCCATTTTTTCTGGCCTTTCTTTCCTTCCATATACGAAACTGTCCTTCCCATGTCTTCTTCACCTTGGTTTTAATGACCTTGACAGTCAGCTCGCGTGCGCAAGTCTCTGTTGAATCCTCGCCTGATTCTTCGCAAAAGACGGTTTCTGTTTTGCCCCCTTGCTGAACTTCCACGACTTGTGTGCCTTTGCCTCCAATTACTTCCAAAGGATTAGCCATCACCTCATGTGATCCTTTGATAAGAGGATCGGTTACGGGATCAATCTTTACTTGTGGGCGAGCGTCATTGCTTTGATAGATCGTTTGTGCGGCAGGATCCGAATTTGCGGCACCTTGAGCCTGCCCCTCAAGAGCCGTGTCTTTATAATTCGCTTCCTTTGAGATGCCTTCATAAAAAGGATGAGCTCCAGCCTCTTGCTTTTTCGCCGTCATCTGATCAAGAAGAGATTGAGCGGTCAGGTCTCCTTGTTGGAGGTTGTGCCAGGAGTTCGCTTTTATTGGCAAGGAAAAGAGAATCAGCAACAAAAAGAAGACAGAAAACGTGAAGACAAGATAAATTATTAAGATGAGGAATTCTCTTTTCCAGTTTTTCATTTCAAAACTCCTCTCTTCAAAAGGGTTTGAGCTTCTCGCTTGAGATCCCCCTCTTTGGCAAAGCTCTCCAAAACATATTGAGCACTGACATGGCCTTGTAGCTTATCGTGCAGGGGAGCCCATTTAATGGGGGTTTGCAGCCGTGTCTGAGACTGCAGCGAAAACGGTTTTGCCAGGATATAAGTAGGTACAGCCCTGATATCAAAAAGTGTATAAAGTTCAGGATCAATAAGAACACCTTGTCCCGTCTTTGTGATGATCGTCTGCAAACTTTGAGCTGTTTTTATGTAGCTGCCTTCTTTAAAACCCTTTAAAAAAAGTGTTGCCCCAAATTGCTTCGCCTCACTAGCAAGGTTTTCTAAGGCTTTCTCGCCTAAAGAAAAGGACACAAAAATGTAAAGTTCACCTAGAGGTTCCGTCTTTGAAACAGTAGAGAGGTTTTGAGAATTGGAGGCATTATTCTGAAATTCAGCCACAATATCTTTGAACTCCTTGTCTTTGCTCAGAGCCTCTATTTTTTGAAGAGATTCTTGCTGTATTTGCGTAATAAAGCTATCTTGAGGAAGCAAGTTTTGATAAACATTGTCTCCACAGGAAAGCTTCTTAACAGGGCTTTCCTGACAAGCTGCATGTAGTTGACATGAGAAAAATATGATAAAAATCAATAAGTTATAGCACACAGCAGTTCCTTTTTCGCCAAATAAGATATCCAAAATCTTCACCTTTATAGGGAAACTCGCGGCCCATGCCCCAGATGACTTCTGTGCGACCTAATGGATTGCACGCCATGGGGCCACGTGTTGAGGGACGGGGATAAGTCATCTGCGTCTTATATTGAGTTTTCTTGATGACAGGCATGGGATACTTTTGGCAAAGGGCATGTTTTCCACTTGTGCCCCACAGAAGGAGCTCTCGATGAAGCTTGGCCATCATGCGTTGCGTCAATAAAAGGCTCGCCTGAACACCACCAATGTGAGCCGTGCTATTTCCTGTAAAAGGGTAGAGACTCCCCTGGCATCCTCCGCACCAAAAGAGGGCATCCATCGGGAAGCCCGCACTTGTTGCTGCACAATCCGCCGCACAGGCCGCTTGAGCGATAGGGTTTCCAAAAAGCACAGCTTCTGGGTTCAAGATGAAGGAAAGCTCGTCCGCATTCCACAAAGGATCGAGCTCCGTGATATAGGCCACATCAAAACTTTGATGTTCTAAACAGAGGAAGTCCACCAACAATTCCAGCCAATAAATAACGGGATAAACATACCAGTGAACTTGGTAAAAGCTGCATTTTGTGGTGCCTGTTCCTTTCTGACCATGGATGCCATACCCAACTGTGCTTTTACCTAATTGAAGTCCTCCCAAATTGACCATGCAAAAAGGCGTGCGTGTAATATCTACTAATCGAGACGGTTCCCAAAATCCCACGGGAACGCCTGGAGTGGGTATGCCATTTCTTGGACAAATGCAGGGAATTTGGCTGGGATTATGCGTGTCTTCTCGCCCACTTCTGCTTATATTCACAGGCCCAATTGAGATGGGAAAAAGACACGACCAACAGATGTCCGTAATTGGATTGACAAAGCGACCTGAACACGTTTTACTGAATGCGGGAGTTATACTATACATAATAACAATAAAACTTAGGAGGCAACAGTGTATGCAATACATCAACATGACATGTTTCAAAATACCTTTTTTCGCCTTTCTCCCAACGGTGATGGGCTCGTTCGAAGCTAGGGCAGCTGTGCTTAGTTTTGAAAATAATTTCTTCAATGCAATGACAGAAACAAGAGAATTTTTGTTAAAGGGTGATAGTATTGTGTTAATTGGTTTCTTGCTTTGGATCGCATATATCGTTTTTTGTTTTCCAAAAAATACGTTCAAAAAATTGTAAGTTATCATTGTGTCCCCTCTACCTTGGACTCCCTAGAGGGGGGCAAAACGATTTCTTCGATCTTTAAGTGCAGATTAACTTGGCTTACAAATGCAGGCACATGTTTGATCCCAAGCTTTGTGGTGAGAATCCCACCCTGGTCAAAATAGACGGGTATTTCAAATTCTTCAGCTAATTTGAGGGGAGCCCCTCTCACCAGAATAAGCCTTATAGGCTTGATTTCTGCATTTTTAGAGAGTTTCTCTTTGACCCAATCCAGTTGTTCCTCATCATCCCCATCAAAGAAAACCAGATTCTGAGAAAGACTTATGTTTTCAAGGGGATTAATCTTCGTACCTTTTTTAGCGAAAACACGTCCCTTATGATCATAAAGATCCTCTTTAACGATATAAGTTGGATCAAATATAAAAGTACGTGATATGGTTGCTCGTGTGATGCCCTCAACGGGCTTGGGTCTTTCAACAGAAGCGCGGGCCTTTTCCTGCAACTCCAGGTTACGTTTCTTCAGCTCTCCACTATCTTCCATAACTTTCAGCTTTTGCTGAATGATTTCGAGGGGGTCGATCTCTTCGATGGGGGCAATGGCGCCATGGACGCCGAGGTCTTTTGCCTGGGCAGTATTCAGCATCCCGTGTTCAGTATTCAGAACGAAGAGAAAACAAAAGTGCTTCAATACACTCATCTGAATCCAGTGAGACTCAGTAATTGTAGCCCCTTTCCTGAACACTGAATACTGAGCACTGAGCACTGTTTTGTCGGGTAACAGGAAGATCATTGCTGTTCCTCCCGTCCCCTAAGAACCGGACGTGATAGTTTCCCATCATCCGGCTCAAGCCTCTTTAAGCT
>JACDGE010000074.1 GCA_013815465.1 Alphaproteobacteria bacterium
TATTCTCTTTCGTAGGAATAAGTAAGGAGCCAAGCTCATGGGTTGTTCAAAGTTTAGGGCTTATATGGCTATTGGGGGGTTAGTTTTAGGAATAACAGCTCTCCATGCTGAAAACTCTACTAAGGCGCCCCCTCAAACTGAGGAGGCTTATAAACCCCTATGGGAGACAAAGAGTATTTTTGCAGTTGAGGTTTCCCCTGACAATAAACATGTGTTCGTTTCTTATTATACGCCAGAAATTGTCTCAAAATCAAAGGATGGTACAAGTCAATGGACCTCCAATTTTTTTATTAAAAACAATCATAAAGATCCAAAAGATTCCACTGAAAAAGTTTATCATCAGGTAAACTTTGATTTTCCAAAATGGCTTCCTGATTCTCAAAGAGTGAGTGGTCTGGCCAAGGGAGAAAAGCGGGTGAGTCTCTGGGTGAGCTCCTCCCAAGAATTTAAGCCTCAGCAAATTCTTGAACTTGAGGATGATATTATTGGCTATCAGTGGTCTCCCGATAGGAAAAAGCTAGCTGTTCTTGTGGATAAGAACATGGCCCCGGATGCCCTCAAATTTGTTGTTAACGTTGATCAAATGGTTTCTACAAAGCTTTATGTTATGGATATTGATGAAAAACTGCAGGTGTCCAACTTAACAGCTCTCACGCCTGATTTAGGACTTCCTGAGACCTATAGACCAGATTATAGCAATAGTTTTACTTGGACTCCGGATAATCAACATATTGCATACAGCTATTTTCCGCCATCAAAGGGGCAACACACGAAATTTGCCCAGATAGATCTCGTTAATGTGACAACAAAGGAGGTCACGACCTTGGCACAGGATGAGGGAACAAACCTTTTTCCCAAAATCTCTCCGAATGGCAAATATCTAGCTTACATCACGAATGTTCTGCCTGAAAATTCTGATAAACACATTCGTGTGTACGGGATAGACGCGGCCCGTGTGTGCGTCATTGATTTGGAAAATAATGACAAGCGGTGTCTTGCGTCTACTCCTAATGAAAATCCTACACTTGCAGGCTGGAAAAAAGATGGAAAATCGGTCTTTGTGGTAGATCAAGAGGGTCTTGCAACCTCAATTTATGAACTGAGCATAGATGGCAAGTCCGCAGTCAAGTTTACGAAAGGCCAAGAAGTATTAAGTAGCATTCGGGTCAATGCTTCGGGCGAATTTATAGGGTATACTGCAGGTGATCTGCTAACGCCACCTGAGGCCTATATTACCCCTACGGATGCTTTTAAACCCGAAAAAATCACCTCTTTCTCAGATACTCAAACAAGAGATGATGTTGTTATTGAAACAATTCAATGGAAATCTGAGGATAAAAAGTTTGATTTAGAAGGTGTGTTTATTTACCCAAAAAAGGGAGAATCACCTTTTCCTTTAATTACGATTCTTAATGATTTTTCGAGAACGGCGACAGATCTGGGATATATCGGAGATTTTACGATTTATCCAATTTCCCTCTTAAGTTTTCTGAAGAAAGGCTATGGAGTCTTTATACCCGATCGTAGGGGAACAAATGGATATGGGGTTCAGTTTCGCCAAGCCATCTATAAAGAGTTGGGTGGAGAAGAGTTTAAAGACATACTGACAGGAATTGATGCGCTCATCGAGCAGAAAAAGGTTGATCCGAATCAACTAGCTCTATGGGGATGGGGCTATGGGGGATATTTAAGCGCTTGGGCTCTGACCCAAACAGATCGCTTTAAAACAATAATTGTTGGGGCAGGAATGTCGAACCTGGTCTCCCAGCTTGGAACAACGGCTGATTCTTCTCTCCTGGAAGCCATTATGGGAGGGCCCTTTTGGAAAGATTGGAAAACGTGGAGAGAAAAATCCCCCATTTCTCATGTTAAAAGTATGAAAACGCGGACCTTCATTCAAACAGGGCAAAATGATGATATTATTGATCGCTCTCAAAGCGAAGAGCTTTTTTTCCCCCTTAAGACCCAAAAGATCCCTGTGCAAATGATTACCTATCTCGAACAAGGTCATAGCTTCTCTGATCCTCATATTATCTTAATGGCCATCCAAGATTTAGACGCATGGTTAGAGAAGTACTTTAGCCTTGAATCAAATTCCAAAGAAAAAGAGAGGCACTGAAATGCTTTGTTTTTCCATGATTCGACAAAAAGACAGATTATACAAAGTAGCATACTTTGTTTTATTAGTTTGTATTTTAACGTTGAACTTTACAATAAAAGCCCATGCAGAAAAACATAAACCGCTTTGGACACCTGAAGATGTGGTGACCCTCCCTTCTGTAAGTATGAAAGATATTTCCTCTAATGGAAAATATACATTGATGAAAGTTGTTTATGTCTCTTTAAAAGACAAAGAAGCAACGCAACTTGAACAATGTTTTTTAGTGAATAATGAAAATTTATTAAAGGAAAGAATTGGCACACTCGAGAAAGATTGCAGTATGCCTCAATTTATAGGAGAAGGAGATAAATTTTCTTATATCCTAGAGGATAAAGACAGCAAATCTCTTCTTTTTATTAAGGATATTGTAACGGGTAAAACAGTTGAAGTTCAAGGATTTGAAGAAGATTTTGGAAGCTATGCGTTTGCACCTGATGGTAAGAGTTTTATTTATACAAGAACCGAGGAATCAACAGATCAAAGCTCAAGAGTTGTAGCAGGGGAAGAAGAGCTAACAATGACCAACCTCTATCTTCAAAAACTTGATCAAAATCTGAAACCTCTAGGAGTACCTCAACGTCTAATACCACCGCCTTTAACAATGTATAATAATAATTCTATGCCCTATGCATGGTCACCAGATAGCAAAAAAATAGCCTTTACAACGAGCAAACCACTATGGAAAAGTTCAGAGTATATAAGCCTTCATATATTTGACTTAGAAGAACAGAAGCTAAAAACGATCTTGCAGGGACAGGATTCGTTTAATGATCTTTTCTTTTCTCCCAATAGCCAAAAATTAGCATTCCTAAAATATCTTTCTTTTGGAGAACAAGAGATGAATATTAAATCCCTCAAAGATAGTAATGCCTCAGTTATTGAGATTCTTGACTTAAACACAAGGGAAACAATTGATATAAATGCAACAGATATATGGACTATTGCAGGATGGACAGAAGGAGGAGGTGGATTAATTGTTCTCAAACAGATGGGAACAAAACATCCTCTTTATTCAATTGATATTAAGACAAAAAAATTAACAGAAATGAATGTTCCTCAAATCAGCTGTATCAATAGTCCAATCCTTTCCAAAAATCAAAAATATATAGGCTTCCTAGGAGAAACTTTCTCTCAACCTGGGGAGGTTTATGTTGCAGATCTTAAGCATTTTATTCCAAAAAAGATAAGTACGGTAAATGAAAAAATAGATCTTAGTGAAATCCAAGCTCGCCCCCTTAAATGGAAATCCTATGATGGCCTAGAGATTGAAGGTATCCTAATCTACCCACAAGGATATGAGAAAGGACAGAAAGCTCCGTTAATTGTCTCCATACATGGAGGACCGCAAGGAGTTAATTCAGAAGAATTCATTGGAGATACATGGTTTGGATGGTATTCTCCTGCGGCGGCTGCTTCTTTAGGTTATGCAACCTTGGTCGTAAATTATCGAGGAAGTCTGGGCTATGGAATGAGGTTTCAAAAGCTCAACTACCAAGATATGGGAGGTGGAGATTTTAAGGACATTATGGCTGGCATAGATTACCTTATTGACCAAGGGATTGCAGATCCTGACCAACTCTTTATGGAAGGACACAGCTACGGAGGTTTCATGGGAGCGTGGGCCGTTGGCCATACGGATCGTTTTAAGGCTGCTTCTGTGAGTGCAGGAATCGTAGATTGGGTATCCGACGCTGCTACAGCAGATTATTCACTCTCTACAGAACCAAACTTTGGAGGCCATTATTGGGATAACTATGAATTATGGAGAAAATCCTCTCCTCTAAGTTATGTAAGTAATATTAAAACGCCGACTCTTATCTTACAGGGTCAGGTTGATAAGCGCGTTCCCAGAACCCAAGCCCAGCAATTCTATCAAGCGCTTCAAGAACGCAAAATTCCCACACGTTTAGCCCTATACTTTGGTGAAGGACATGGTTTTGCCAATTCTTTTGCTATTCTTGATGCCCTGAATGAAACTCTGGACTGGTTTAAAATACATGGAAAACAAGAGGAGCCATAATAGATAGCATTTAGGATTTTTTAATTTTTATTGTTTTATACTGAATAAAACAAACAACATGAGACAGATGTAATTATTTTAACACATTTACATAGATTAAGAACTGGAGAAAAATCATGCGCTTAAATAAATTAAAATCCCACGTATTTTTGAACTCTTTATTCCTTTTATTATGCCTGGCCCAACCACTTTTTAGCCTTACTTTAAGTAACACAAGTACCGATAATATAAAAGGTTCTCTGAAAAGTTACGATAGTAGCCATAATGCAGTATTTAAAAATTTTGAAGTTAAAGGAAACGCTGAAATACATTTAGACGCCGTGTATTGTCCAGAACCTAGTGTGTGGAATCCTGTGGAAGGTTGTCAAGTTGAATTGAATAATGAAGCGTCGCCTGATCGTCGAGCAACCTTGGGGCTAACAAATGCGAATAAAGATCGAATGTTTCAAATCATCGTTGCTGATAACGCAGAATATTATTTAAAGCCACTATAATTATTTTATAGCTAGATAAAATGCCCTTTTCTCCTACAGAGAAGAAATCAATTATAGCCTCAGTAGTTACACGCAAGCTACTGAGAGCATCTTATCTGTGGTATTCTCCCCTTCGTCTGCATAAGAATGAATAAATAACAAGGAAGAAAGAATAGTTTTCTACGTTTACCTTGCCCGAGTTATACCAAGCGCATCCCTCTTTGTTGTATTCCCTTATTTCCCGCTACCTTCTTTAGAACCGCACACAAAAGTATGAAAATTGAATTTAACCTACTTGACCTTTTATACAAAGAGTATTAAATGGGAATAAGATAGTTAGGTTGTTTTTTATTAAAAATTAGCAGCTTTTTAAGAAAAAAATTCTCTTAAAAATTGAGGTTAAGTCTATGTTTACTAAGATTATTTCGTATCTCGTAATATTTTCGATTCTTTGCGTGGATGCCGCCTTCTGCGGGAGGCACAGAGCAAAATCATTCTCTAATCATGAGGAGTTACGGCATTCCCTACCTCTTAAGAGAGAGCCGAAGCGCTCGCGCTCTCAATCTCTCCCTGACTTCAGACAATCATCTAGAAACAACACTCCTGTCATTAGTTTCGACCTCTCTCTTTCTACTACAACCCTTTTGGAAGATGAAATTGTTTTGTTCGACAAAACAAGTGTGGACAAATCAATAGGGAAACCAGAAGATTTTTCAAATCCCTTAACAAATAGCTCATCCTCAACTAACTCTTCTCCTCGGAGCCATGACGCGAACGCTTCCACAAAATCTAGTGCAGAGAACTCCCCTACACAACCTTCCAAAAGTCTTGAATTGAAGGATAAAAATGTATCCGACATTCAACCTCCTATTCTTATTTTAGAAGAGATTCTCCCTCAGAATGTAGCTAGCTCAGAAGTAAAAGAAGATAGGTCCGAGGTCATACCTAAAGAAGCGTCAGACACTTTACATGAATATTTTGTAACTGAAAATTCTACATCAGCTTTGAAGTCACCGAATTTAGAAACCTCCGCAGATAATGAACAAGGATTAATAAAAGA
Organism: Alphaproteobacteria bacterium; assembly: GCA_013815465.1. Lineage (GTDB taxonomy): Bacteria > Pseudomonadota > Alphaproteobacteria > UBA9655 > UBA9655 > UBA9655. The sequence goes on from JACDGE010000074.1 coordinate 5,715, forward strand.
TAATAAAAATCAAATTAAAGAATTGGAACCGAAGCCAGAGGATAAAAAAATTGAGTCCTCAACTCCAGATTTAATTATTGAACCCCTCAAGAAATCTGAAGAAATAATAAAGCCTTCCGCATTCTCTATTCAGGAGGAACAATTACTATCTACAGCAGATCACATCATCCCTGAGAATGGCCAAGAAATTGTTTCAACTGAAAAAGTCCATATTCTGTCTGAGAATAAGGGTTCAGAGTCCCTCTCCGAGAGTCCCTCTATCTCTTCATCCTTAATGGGCTCTTCACCTCGAGAGGCCCACGAATCGACTTCTAGACGGAATACTGATTCCTCAGATGAAGGCGTCGTTACCGGTGGGACTGAAGTTCAAACAAACTCGCCACACTACCCGTCACTTATTGATAGTCAGTTGAAAAGTAAGAATAAATAGTTTAAAGTTTTGGAATCATTCCTCATCAAAGAAAGGATTTCAAAATGAAAAAACTACATCTCCTTACTC
>JACDGE010000025.1 GCA_013815465.1 Alphaproteobacteria bacterium
GTTACCCACATCCCCACAGGTCCAACAACAACCAGGATTAATTTGTTAGAAAAAGAAAGGAAAAAGATCTCACTTAACTTGATCTAATTTTGGTCTAGACAGAGGGGTGCAGTTTAAGGATGATCCGGGATCTCATTCTATGGACTCAGTCTCTCCTATTATCCCGGTCCCGGATATTGAAGTATTTTTATGTTCTTACCGGATAGCGGGTCTCACAAAGAATACTTAAATTCCGGAATGACGCCGAGGGGGAATAAACTTCTGCTTCCGTATCCAAAGCTCAGGCTAAGTAGAAAAATTGAATGCGGACGGTTGAACGTTGCATACTGAACAATAACCATTGATCACTAACCCCTAGTCACTGAACCCTAACACTGCAACACTGATCACTGAGTTCCTCCCTTTAAAAACTATATAACCATATTTATATATAAGTTGCTGGAAAGTGAATGTTGCTTTAAGATATAAAGATGGTACAGTCTGTGTTAGATCATGTAAATGGGAATAATCTCCAAGATTATATTGCCGCCCTCGATTTGGGGACGAATACTTGCCGCTTGTTGATTGCCTCTAAGCCGCCCCTAAACTCTCATCTTGGCCCTCAAGTTGTTGATTCTTTCGTAAGAGTGGTGCGCCTTGGAGATGAACTGGCTACGAAAGGTCATATTTCGAGTGAAGGGATGGCAAGAGCTCTTGCAGCTCTTACGATTTGTGCCAACAAGCTTAAGGATTACCCCCTTGTCCAAAGTCGGTATATCACGACAGCGGTCTGCAGGGAAGCATCTAATCGAGATGAATTCCTTGACCTTATTCGTAAGAAAACGGGGTTGGAACTTGAAGTCATCTCCACCGCTGAAGAAGCTCGCCTGGCGATTCTGGGATGTGCAGATTTATTGGATACAAGCACCCGTTATGCCATTGCTTTTGACATTGGAGGAGGGAGTACAGAAGTGATGTGGATGGAACTATTTCCACATAAACTGCCGGAAATTATTCAATGGATATCTTTGCCTTTAGGGGTTGTGACCGTTGCAGAGACGTTAAAAAATGAATCATCGCCCTTTAGTTTTCTTCAAAAAATTCGTAAAGCTGTGGCCGAGGAAATGAAAGCTTTTTGTGATCGAGCGTATATTTATCCGCAGCTGAGGCGGAGTAATATTCAACTCATTGGCACCAGTGGCACCGTGACGACTTTAGCCGCCCTTCATATGAATTTGGAACGTTACGATCGAACGCAAGTTAATGGTCTGCATTTGACGCATGAAACCATTAAGAGAACTGTCTCATCCCTTTATGACATGACCCCAGAACAGCAATTGCTTCACCCCTGTATTGGGCCAATGAGAGCAGGCCTGGTTATGGGCGGTGTGGCCATTTTTGAGGGTATTTATGATGTTTTTCCGATTAACCCTGTTCGTGTGGCAGATCGAGGTGTGCGAGAGGGGATACTTTTGGATTTGATGCAAAAAAGAGGAAATAATGACAGTTAAAAAATTATCTTCAGGGCGTCCTTTGTTTGTACGTTTAAAAACAGCGAGAGGCCGAACGGTCTCTTCCCAAAGGTGGCTTATGCGCCAGCTGAATGATCCTTACGTGCAACAAGCGAAGGTGGATGGTTATCGCTCCCGATCTGCTTATAAGCTCATCGAAATTGATGAAAAATTTATAATACTTAAACCGGGGTTAACGGTCGTGGATTTAGGAGCTGCCCCTGGGGGGTGGACTCAAGTCTCCCTTGAAAAAGTAGGCTCCAAGGGACGGGTCGTGGGGATTGACTTGATGCCCATGGACCCTATTGAAGGGGCGACACTGATTTATGGCGATTTTTGTGATCTTGAAAAAATAGAAGAGATTAAGATGTGCTTGAAAGGACCGGTTAATGTGGTTTTAAGTGATATGGCCGCCCCAAGCACAGGCCACCCCCAAACGGACCATATGCGTATTATGGCTTTGGCTGAAGAGGCTTTTCTTTTTGCTCAGGAAGTTCTGGGAACTGGGGGTTCTTTCGTTGCTAAAGTTCTGCAGGGCGGAACGGAAAAAGAACTCTTGCAGTTGCTAAAAAAGCACTTTGAAAAAGTATGTCATTTTAAGCCTCCAGCGAGTCGCTCTGACTCTGCGGAGATGTATGTTATTGCGTTAGGATTTCGCCCATGAAGGATGCCGCCCGCCTTGAAAGTGTGATTGAAATTTTGGCTCTCCATGGAGCCGCCAAAAAGCCCTTAGACCGTGTTTCTCATGGGTATTTCAAAACCCGTCGTTATATTGGTTCCAAAGATCGTCAAGCCATTTCTGCCCATGTCTATGGCATTATGCGCCACCGGGCATCTTGTGATTGGTGGGCTCTTGAGCGGGGGCTTTCCCCTCTTCTGATGGAACCTATAAATGCTGCTCGTATCCGCTTACTTTCTTACCTGTGGATTCATGAAAAAATGAAGCGTGAGACATTTGGGATTTTGTTTTCGGGAGAGCAATATGCCCCAGAAAAATTGTCTGATAAGGAGTGTTCAATTTTTGAAAAGCTTCCTGAACTTCAAGCGAAGTCCCCCTGGATTGAGGGAGAGTTCCCTGAATGGCTCTATCCTTTTTTAAAGCGTCGATTTGGAGAGAATTTGACTGCAGAGATGGCTGCATTTCTAGAGCAAGCCCCCCTCGATTTAAGGGTTAATACACTTAAAGCAACACGAGAGGACGCCCTTAAAAGTTTAGAACGTGCTGGGTTAGAGGTCCTGCCATCATCCCTTTCTCCCTGGGGTCTTCGCTCTGAAGAGCGGGAAAATATTACCCAAACAAAAGCTTTTCAAGAGGGGCATGTGGAAGTTCAAGATGAGGGATCTCAGCTTATTGCGAATCTTATGGATGTGCTTCCAGGCCAATCTATCCTAGATTTGTGTGCGGGGGCTGGGGGGAAAACCTTGGCCCTTGCCGCTCTTCTTGAAAATAAAGGTCGGGTTGTGGCGACGGATGTGGCAGAGTGGCGTTTGAAGCGGGCTAAGGAAAGGATGAAAAGGGCCGGGGCCTTTAATGTCGAGTTGCGCGCGATTACGGGTTTTCACGATAAATGGTTGAAACGCCAAAAAGAGAGATTTGACCGAGTTCTTATTGATGCCCCCTGTTCGGGAACCGGGACTTGGAGACGAAATCCTGATCAAAAGTGGAACATTACAGAGAAGGATATTAAGGAGCTTTGTGTGATTCAGGCGAGCCTTCTGGAGGGGGCCGCTCCACTCGTTAAGAGAGGGGGGTATCTAGTCTATGCAACGTGTTCTTTGCTATTGGAAGAAAATCAGGATATTGCTGCTTCGTTTCTTGAAACAAATCCTGAATTTACGCTTGCCCCTTGTGGTCTTGATGGAGCTTCATTTTTGTCCTTGTCACCTCTTCAAAATGGCACAGATGGCTTTTTTGCAGCTAAGTTTGTGAGGGTGGTGGAATGAAGAGGAATAGTAAAATTCCTGAATACAGTACGATGTTCCATAATAACTGGCACCCCCCACGGGCGTCATCCCCGCGAAGGCGGAGACCCAGGAGGCCTCATGGCACAAACGTTAAATAATGCCTCTAATATAATCATTCCTCTGATTACTGAATACTGGGTCCCCGCCTTCGCGGGGATGACGCTCGTGGGGGATGGGGGAGAGGCAAGATGACCCAATTGGATAAAAAGGACACTCTCCTCACCCATGGCACCTGCGTAGATATCAAAGGAAGCGGTGTTTTGATTCGGGGAAATCCAGGTATGGGAAAGTCGTCACTCGCTTTGCAACTCATGGATCGTGGTGCACTTCTTGTTTCTGATGATCAAACTATCCTCAGCCTTGAAACAGGACAAGTAGTGGCGGGGCCTCCCTCCTCTCTCAAGGGGATGATGGAAGTGAGAGGGATTGGTCTTTGTACTTTTCCTTTCCAGCAAAAGTCATACTTAAAATTGTGTGTAGAAATATGTGAAAAAAGGGAACTTGAAAGATTGCCAGAGACCCTCTTTATCGAGTATCATCAAGTAAAGATCCCCCTATTAAAGCTTGAAAAAAACGAGCTTTTGGGCGCCATTAAAGTTGAAGTGAAACTTTTTCGTAAAGAATGAATGGTAGTGTTGAAATAAGTTGAGGCGAGAAAATATTATTTTGGAAGCATTGAGCAAAATTTTTAGATCCTGGATCAAGCCCGGGATGACAGCGTCGGGGGTTGTTGTCTCTATAATGACCACTGCGTGCAGCCGTAACGCTTCTTCCAATTTATGCAACCGTAACACTTCTTGCAAGTCCGAGTCTCAATACTCTCAACCTGTCATCCTGGGCTTAATCCGGGATCTAAAATTCATAATGAGACACACTCAATCACTTAATCCTTTACGTTACGATGAATACTATGCCCCCTAATGCTTCAAAAGATTCCTTTTCAAAAGGCCCTGTTCTTCTGATCACTGGGATGTCAGGTTCAGGCCGCTCCTTTGCTTTGAAGGCCCTAGAAAATATGGGTTATGAAACGATCGATAATTTGCCTCTTACTTTTCTTGAGCCTGTTGTCTCTACCTATAATAAAGTTTTTCATCCTTTAGCCATTTCGATAGATGTTCGAACACGTGATTTTTCTTCCGATAAGTTTTTGAAAGAACTTGAAAAGCTAACGAAAGATCCGAGCATCAATGCGCAGTTAATTTTCTTTGATTGTGACGATGAGATTCTTGTTCGGCGTTATAACGAATCTCGCCATATTCACCCTTTAGCTCACGAACGTCCCGTCGTTGATGGTATTCGCCTTGAGCGGCAATTGATGTCTGTTATTAAAGAGCATGCTCACCATGTTATTGATACAAGTATTACGTCAACATTTGAACTGATGGGACATTTGAGGCGTCTCTTTTTGTTGAAAAAGGGGCTCGGGCTCAGTGTATTTATTACATCTTTTTCATTCCGTCATGGATTACCCAGAGAAGCAGATATGGTTTTTGATGCCCGTCTTTTGAAAAATCCGTTTTATATAGACGAGCTCCGTACCTTATCAGGGAAAGATCAAAAAGTAGCTGATTTTATTAAAAAAGATAAAGTCTTTTCTTCTTTCTTTCACTCCTTAAAATCTATTGTTTCCTCTTCTCTTCCTTGTTTTGAAGAGCAAGGAAGGGGGTATTTAACGGTTGCTGTTGGATGTACAGGGGGGCAGCATCGTTCCGTTTATATCGCGACAATGCTTGCAGAGTGGTTACAGACCACAAAAAATCAGGTAAAACTACAGCACAGAGATTTAAAAAAAGGAAATAAAATATGATAGGAATTGTACTGGTTAGTCATGCCCGTTTAGCTCAAGAATTGGCAGAAACACTTGAACATGTTGTGGGGAAGCAAAGCCAACTTGCGACAGTGAGTTTGTTTCCTAATGATGATATTGAAACAAAGAGAGAGGAAATTCTAGCCGCTTTTCATAGCGTTGAAGATGGTCATGGGGTTGTCATTTTAACGGATATGTTTGGAGGGACGCCCTCCAACCTTGCCCATTCCTTACTTGACGGGAGAAATGTAGAGATTGTCGCGGGTATGAACCTTCCTCTCCTTATAAAACTTGCGAGTGTTCGAAAAACAAAACCCCTTCATGAAGCGACTCTTCTCGCTCAAGAAGCGGGACGCAAGTATATTCAAATCGCCTCTCATATTTTAAACGAGTCCTATGTCAAAGATCATTAAACAAAAAGCTCTTATTCAAAATCGTAAGGGACTTCATGCTCGCGCTTCTGCTCAAGTTGTTAGGGTTGCAGAACTCTATGGGGCTTCCAGTTATATCTCCTATCAGGATATGAGAGTCCCTGCCCAATCCATTATGGGACTTCTGATGCTGGGTGCCGGGCAGGGATCATATGTTTTGATAGAAGCTGAAGGGGTTGATGCAGAGGACGCCGTTTCTGCCTTAGCAGATCTTATCAAAAATAATTTTGGTGAGGGCTAGATGGAAAATCCCATTATGGTTGAAGCGACTCGAGGTAATCACCAGGAATCGCGTCATCGAGGTGTTGCTGTAATTGTCGATTCTTTGGGACATGTCGTTAGAAGCTGGGGGAATATTTATGATCCCGTCTTTGGCAGGTCGTCCCTTAAATTTATTCAGGCGCTTCCTCTTATTGAAAGTGGGGCGGCTGATGCTTTTAATCTTTCTCCTCAAGAAATTGCTCTTGCCTGTGCATCTCATAGGGGAGAGGAAATACATATAAAGGCGCTCGAAATATGGCTGCAGAAAATTGGGAAAGACGAACGTATCTTAGATTGCGGCATTCCGCAGCATTTTTCTTCACCTTTTTATAGTAAATCCTCTGTTTTGCATAATGCTTGTTCGGGCAAGCATTTAGGCTTCCTCACAACAGCGCTTTATCGGAAAGAGTCCCTCGAAGGCTACTCCTCAAGAGAACATCCAGTTCAACAACGGGTAGAAAGGGCTTTAACCGACTTAACAGATATCGATCATCTTCATGCACCCTATGGCATAGATGGTTGTGGAATTCCGTCTTTTACCCTTCCTCTATATAATATCGCTTTGAGCATGGCTCGCTTTGCTGATCCCTCTCATCTTCATTATCCTCGTCAAAAAGCTATTCATCGTATTCTTGGTGCTCTTGAGGCTCATCCGGAAATGATTGCTGGAGCCCAAGGATTTGATACCAAGGTAATTAAGCTTACTCATGGTCAAGTCCTCTGTAAGATGGGGGCAGCCGGGGTAGAAGCTGGTATTATTCCTTCTTTAAGCCTGGGGATTGCCTTAAAAATTGAGGATGGAAACGCGAAGGCTGCAGAACTTGCGTTTTTGGCAATTTTAAAATCTTTGGGTTTGTTAGATGCTGATCTTTATGAAATGCTAGGAGCCCATGTCCCTATTCTTACCCACAAAGGCAAGACTGTTGGGTTTATGCAACCCACAAATTTTACAACCGTTCCCCTCGAAACAGGCTGGCACTGAGTTTTAAATTTTTTTGAGAGAAGGACAACTCATTCAGTGTTCTTTTGTTTTTTTTGCTTATTTTGAGGACAGCTATATTTTGTTGAAAGAGAGGAAGAGACTCCTATTAATGCTGCGCCCTCGAGCAGCGAGGAATTCTTCTCAATCCATTTAATGTAATCGTTGACAATTTCTTTATTTGAAATTTTTTCTGGAAAGCATATATCTATATATTCATCCTCGACATCAACAATGTTACGATAAAATTGGGCTGCATTAGAGGAAGCAATGATAAACCCATAACAAAAATTTTGAGGACCAGTGGCTGTATCCTTGCATGCCTTTAAGAGCTCTTGATTTGTGATACTTTTAGCTAGAAGAGGGGAGGTAAACAAAAGGGCTGCAAAAATTAAAAAGTATTTTTTTATTATGGTTTTTCTGGGTAAAACAGGATTAAAAATCGAAGCTTTGTAGAATTTACTCTGCAGCATCATCCGCTCCGATTTTGATCGAAACGTAGCGGGGCTCCCCATTACGACTAATTAAAAGCAGAGCAGACTTACGATTCTCTTTTTCTGCATTTTTGAATTGTTCAAGGATTTGTTGAGGAGTGTTGACTTCTACCTGACTGATTTCCAAAATAATTTCTCCAGGACGGATCCCTTTCTCAGCGGCTGAGCTTTTGGGAGAAACATCCACGACCAGGACACCTTGAACCTCGGGAGTTGTTATATCAAAGCGCTGACAAACTTCTGCCGTTAGAGGCTGGAGGGTCATACCATGAATTTCTATCCCTTTTGCAAGATCTTTCCCTCCCTCTGGAGAGGGGATGACACCGGTCTCATCAGACTCTGCTTGTTCGCGAATTTGTACAGGAACAGAGAGGATCTTTCCTTTACGCCAAACAGTAACGGGAATTTGAGTTCCATCAGGGATATCTGCAACGATCTGAGGGACGCTGCGATTATCTTTGACGGCCTTATCGCCGATTTTTAAAATAACGTCCCCTGCTTGGAGTTTAGCCTTGGCTGCGGGGCCATCCTTATTGACACGTCCGATAAGGGCTCCCACGAGCTCTTTGAGGCCGAGTCCTTCTGCTATATCTTCCGTAACGGGTTGCACCCCTACTCCTAACCACCCGCGTTTAGGGCGGCCAAATTCTCGAATTTGGTTAACAATTTTTTTTGCAACTTCGGAAGGGATAGCAAATCCAATACCGACACTCGCTCCTGTAGGCGAATAAATTGCTGTGGTTACGCCAACAACCTTTCCGTTCATATCGAACATAGGTCCTCCAGAATTACCCATATTGATTGAGGCATCTGTTTGGATATACCCATTAATAAAGTCCCCAGATCGACTGTGTGCTCCTATATTTCGAGCAAGATGGGACACAATTCCTGTCGTTACAGTCCCACCAAGACCAAAAGGGTTGCCAATCGCAACAATTCGGTCTCCTGTACGAAGCTTTTCTGAATTACCCCACTCCACAGAAGGAAGTTTTTTCTCTGTATTTACTTTTAAAACGGCAATGTCCGTGCGACGATCCCGACCGACAAGGACTGCTTTTAGCTCCGTATTATCATTCAGTGTTACGATCACTTGATCCGCATCGGCAATAAGATGATTGTTCGTAACGATATAGCCACTTCCATCAATAATAAACCCTGACCCGACGGCAGAAGAGTTTCGAGGACCTTCTGGTTGCATTTGGTCATAGAAGTCCTTAAAGAAGTCTTCCAGGGGGGATCCTTTTGGGAAAGGTGAATCTACGGGAGAGGCATCTGTCTCTCCTCGGCCGCGGAGAAGGGTTGTGGTGGAAATATTCACCACTGCAGGCAACAGGGGCTCTACCAAGTTAGCAAAACTATTGCACTGAAAGGGACAAACTACATCCTCAGCGGAGAATGAGGGGCTAACCAAGCTTGTCGTTACGAGCAAGGCCAATGCCAGCCCCTTTAAATGCGGTGAAAACAACATAAATAAGTACTCCTAGCGATTCAAATGTTTAAAAAAAGCATCCTTGGGTGAGAGAATAAAGCTTGTTGTCTCGTTATTCAAGGCGACTTTATAAGCATTTAGAGATCTATAAAAATCATAGAATTGAATATCTTTTCCGTAAACAGATGCGGCCTTCTCGGTTACATAAGCGTCTCCTTGTCCACGAATGGTTTCTGATTTTTTTGTGGCTTCCGCCAAAATAATCGTTTTATCCTTATCAGCGGTTGATTTTATTTCTTGGGCAACCTCATCGCCACGTGAACGGAATTCTTGAGATTCTTGCTTCCGCTCACTGATCATGCGATTAAAAATAGCTTCACTGTTTTCAATGGGCAAGTCGGTGCTCCGCAATTGCAAATCAACAACTTCAATACCAAAAGCTTTCGCCGCTGTATTCATTTGATTTCGAATTGTTTTCGAAATTTCAGAGCGCTTCGGAGAAAGTAGATCCGTTAATTTGACTTGCCCAAGAACGCCTAAGGCAATTGATTGGTTCAAAATACGTAACCGTTGTTCAGCCCCCTCCACATTATGAACCGTCCGGTAAAAAAGAGCGGGATCCACAATCCGGTAACGGGCAAACGTATTAACGATGAGTCTTTTTTGATCGCCCAAGGTAGCGGGAATTTGTTCAAGATCAAAATCTAGGATACGCTTGTCATAGCTTTGAATGTTCTGCAAAAAGGGAATTTTTACATATAAACCTGGTTCTTTAATAATCCGTACCAATTTTCCGAACTCTAGGACAAGGGTTTGCTGAGTCTGTTGCACGGTAAAAATTGATCCAAACAGAATAAACATCAGGACAAGAACAGGAATTGAAAAAACGATGAGTGACTTCGAATTCATTGTACGCTCTCCTCAGAGTTTTGTTTTATTTTTTTTAATTCTGGAAGAGGAAGATAGGGTTGCACACCCTGTAGCTTTTCCCCATCCGCAATAAGTTTCTGTGCACCCTTTAAAATAAATTCCATAGCATCTAAATAAAGCCGCTTAGTGGTCACTTCAGGTGCTCTAAGGAACTGATCAAGGACCAATTGAAAGCGTGACGTTTCTCCATCGATACCAGCCATGACTTTGGCCTTATAGGCTTCCGCATCCTGAATGATTTTCTTAGCCTGCCCTCTAGCCACGGGAACAATAGAGTTGCGGTAAAATTCTGCCTCATTTCGCTTGCGCTCCATGTCCGCCTTTGCTCGTTGAACATCCAGGTAGGCATCATTTACTTTAGCTGTAGGAGGAGTCACCTTCAAGAGCTCGACCTGAGAAATCTCGACGCCCAGCTTATAATCATCAACAAGCTTTTGCAGTCTTTCCCGGAGTTCAATGTTGATTTTACTCCGTCCTTCAGAAAGAATTTGGGCAATAGGTGTTTGGGCAATAACCGCCCGCACGACACTGTCGGATGCGGCCCTTATCGTTGTTTCAGGAGACTTAACATTGAACAAAAAGTTGCCAAGGTCCTTAATGCGCCAGTTTACGGCAAACTGAACATCCACAATATTCTCGTCACCGGTTAACATCAATGCTCCCTCGCCGTTAAGACCAACGGGGGCAGTTTGATTGTTGTTATTTGAGTTTGTAAATACGACAATGCTGGTTACATTTCGAATAAGGGCCGTTTCGATAGGGGTCGGCCAGTGATAATTCAGCCCAGGATCAGTTGTCCGTACCCACTTTCCAAAACGGAGGATAGCCGCTTGCTCATCTTGCTGAACTGTATAAATGCCCGTCAGAAGCCAGAGAAACAAAACACCGCCAGCGATATACCATAGAGTTCTACCGCCCCCTATTTTTCCGCTGCCGTTGCCATTTTTTGGAAAGAATTTTTTAAAGTTTTCTTGCCCTTTTTTTAAAAGATCTTCAATGTTGGGGTTATCTTCTTTTCCACGTTTAGGTTTTTTTACCCAGGAATTATTTTCTTTATCTCCTGGTCCCCATGGACCATCATTATCATTCCAACTCATCCCTAATGACTCCTTTTAAATTTTATCAATTTGGAGTATAGATGATCTCGTTCTTTAAGGCAATCGTCTCACTATCCATTTGTTTGTCTTAATTAACCCCATAAGCGTCATCTCCGGGCAGGCGGGGGTCTAGGGGGCGTTTTACATTAAATGATATTAAAATATTGATTAAATATTAATCAGTATATTATAAAAAGGAAACTGCTCTTGGTCAGCGTAAAAAAACTGTGGTTTTTCTGGGGCCCCGCCTTCGCGGGAATGACGTCCCTGCGGCTCTCTAAGGAAATCACAGGATAACGCATTATGTCACTCGAATCTCGTATTATTAATAGCCTCAAAACCCTCCTTGATCCTTTATCTCATCAAGACATTGTGACCGGAGGGGTGCTGCAAGGCTTGCAGGTTACGGAATGGGGCAATGTTTCCTTCATCTTAGACATTAACACGCAATATATGAATGAAGGGATAAAACTTAAGGAAAAAGCTGAAACTCTTGTTTCCAAGATTCCTGGGGTGAAAGACGTAAAAGTTATTCTCACCGCGCAACGGAAAGCACCCGCTCCTCGTTCTTTAAAGAAAGAAGTCCCTGGTATTAAGCACATTGTGGTGCTGGCTTCAGGAAAAGGGGGGGTCGGTAAATCCACGACTGCTGTTAATTTAGCCTGTGCCCTTCATAAAATGGGTTTGAGCGTGGGCATTTTGGACTGTGATGTTTATGGACCTTCACTTCCTCGCCTTCTAGGGGTGAACGAAAAGCCAACATCAGATGATGGAAAAATAATCAATCCTCTTGAAGCCTATGGCTTAAAATGCATGTCTATGGGATTTATGATGGACGAAAAAGCACCTGCAATTTGGCGTGGTCCTATGGTGCAAAGTGCGGTTCAACAAATGCTTCATCAAGTTAAATGGGGAGCACTTGATTTTCTAATTGTTGATTTGCCTCCGGGCACGGGTGATGTGCAATTAACACTTGCCCAATCCGTATTGCTATCGGGGGCCATTATTGTCTCTACGCCTCAAGATTTAGCCCTCATAGATGCAAGAAAAGCGCTTGAGATGTTTGTAAAAGTGGATGTTCCCATCCTTGGCTTAGTTGAAAATATGAGCTTTTTTCTTTGTCCACATTGCAGTGGCCGCTCAGAAATATTTGAACATGGTGGTGTTCATCGACAAGCCTTATCCCTTAATCTTCCCCTTCTAGCAGAAATCCCTCTTCATATGTCTATTCGAGAAACATCAGAAAAGGGAACGCCTCTCGTCTATTCCATGCCCACTTCCGGAGAAGCACTTCTTTATGGAAAACTGGCAAAACACGTTTTAAGTATCCTCTATAAATAAAAATGCAAGTAATGTAATTTATTAATAATAAAAAATGCAGTGTTATCGAAATATTAATAATTATAGTGTAAATTAATAGAAAATAATAAACGAATTTATTTTAACTATTGAATGGAGATTATAATGATTATTAGAAAACTTGCACTTGCATTAAGCATGACAACGGTTTGTGCTCATATGTACCCAGCTAATGCACTCCCGAGAAACGCAATGACGGAGAGCGAAAATACCAGGGGGCTTAAAATTCAATCTAAAAAAATAGCTAGAGCAGAGAAGCTGTTCGAACGTCAAAAAGCACGCCAAGCTAACAGAATGGCGAGGCGAGAAAGGATAAAAGCACGTCAAACCCTTAGAATCTCTAGGGGACGAAATGAAAATTCTGCTTCGCTTCGTCTAGAAAACAGGGGAAGGGCTTTTGCCTACCGTTTGCGTTTAGGGCGACTTAGGGGGACTCTACTACCACAGGAATCAGTCAACGTTGCTGTTGCGCCTCAAGTTTTGCCTTCAGCACCTACACCTATTGATAGAGAGATATCTGTTGCTGCTCTACAGGCTCCAACAACTCAACTTAATACTATACTTTCTGAAACTGGCATAAGGGAACTCCTTATTCCCACTCAACCAGAAATGCTCGTTTCAACGGTTGTCCTTCCTGAGGAAGGAATTCAGAATGTTAGTGAGAAGCTACCAAAGGAATCAGTCAACGTTGCTGTTGCGTCTCAAGTTTTGCCTTCAGCACCTACATATATTGATAGAGAGATAGAGATTGCGGCTCTAAAAGCTCCCATAACTCAACTTGATACTATGCTTTCCGAAACTGGCATGCGGGAACTTCTTATTCCCACTCACCCAGAAATGCTCATTTCAACGGTTGTCCTTCCTGAGGAAGGAATTCAGCATGTTAGTGAGAAGCTACTACAGGAATCATTCAACGCTGCTGTTGCGTCTCAAGTTTTGCCTTCAGCACCTACATATATTGATAGAGAGATAGAGATTGCGGCTCTAAAAGCTCCCATAACTCAACTTGATACTATACTTCCCGCCACTGGCATACGGGAACCTCTTATTCCCACCCAACCAGAAATGCTCATTTCAACGGTTGTTCTTCCTGAGGAAGGAATTCAGGGTGTTAGCGGGGCTTTATCAAAGGAATCAGTTAACGTTGCTGTTGCGTCTCAAATTTTGCCTTTAGCACCTACAAATATTGATAGTGAGATAGAGGTTGCTGCTCTAAAAGCTCCAATAACTCAACTTGATACTATACTTCCCGAAACTGGCATGCGGGAACCTCTTATTCCCACTCACTCAGAAATGCTCGTTTCAACGGTTGTTCTTCCTGAGGAAGGAATTCAGAGTGTTAGCGGGGCTTTATCAAAGGAATCAGTTAACGTTGCTGTTGCGTCTCAAATTTTGCCTTTAGCACCTACAAATATTGATAGTGAGATAGAGGTTGCTTCTCTAAAAGCTCCAATAACTCCACTTGATACTATACTTCCCGAAACTGGCATGCGGGAACCTCTTATTCCCACTCACTCAGAAATGCTCATTTCAACGGTTGTTCTCCCTGAGGAAGGAATTCAGAATGTTAGTGAGAAGCTACAACAGGAATCAGTTAACGTTGCTGTTGCGTCTCAAATTTTGCCTTCAGCACCTACAAATATTGATAGTGAGATAGAGGTTGCTTCTCTAAAAGCTCCAATAACTCCACTTGATACTATACTTCCCGAAACTGGCATGCGGGAACCTCTTATTCCCACTCAACCAGAAATGCTCATTTCAACGGTTGTCCTTCCTGAGGAAGGAATTCAGAGTGTTAGTGGGGTTTTGCCTACGCAGGGAAATAGTCTTTCTATGGTAGAAATAATAGTTGATGGAATAAAGGATGTCAAAAATGAGCTGTTGACGGTTTCAGAGAATCTATACTCTTCCACCGAACAATTGCTAAGTCCTAAAAAAGAAACTAACAAGGATGGAATAAATAATTTACCCACGGCTGCGCAACCAAACATAGAGAGCGTAAACTCAAACTTGTTAGACGCAGAAACGGTACAATCGAATTTGTTAGATGCAAAAGCTAAACTTGAAGAGCTCCATCAAAGTGTTCAGCAATCCCAGTTTCGAATTTATTTTTCTCCTATTAATGACCTAGAAAAATTAAAGGCTCAAAAGGAAGCTGTTATAGATATCATAAATACTCTACAGAAGAATAGAAGTAGCTTAGCTTCTTTGGAAGCTGAACGGGAGTATGATGAGCTCATGAAAGGGGCAACTTTAACAAAATCCCTCATCTACGCATCCTCGCCTCTGATCATGACACCGAGAGACGAGAGGGCTGAAATGCAAACTCCTCAATTTCATACTCCTACTCTCACCTTTAATAAGGACCTCTTTGTTCTTAATTTAGAAAAAACAAAATCAAAGCTAAAGGAAGTGGAAAAAGGCATAAATAGGATTAAGAAAGAAAGCTATAACGGACATTTTCCAGGATATTTCGCTAAAAATTACATTGTCCCTTTGCAAAATCAAAAAGAGTCAGTCGAAAAACTCTTAAGTATTTCATCTGAGATTGAGAAAGGTCTTTTTTCTTCCCTAGAATATCTGGAAAATTATGGGGCTGCTCTTCCTCAAAAGGATTTGAATGATGAAATGAGGAAAATAAAAAATTTGGAAGAGGAATTATTTAATAAGGCTGAGAGCTTATTTAAAATAAATCACACAATCTTTACTTTAGGAAATACGATTTCCTCTCCCCTTGAGAAGAAAAATTCTAATATAACGTCATCAGGTCAAGTGTCACAAGGGAATGAAGGGATTACAGAGCAGTCATCTCCTTTAACAACCGACGTTCCTCTGCTTACGATTACTGCAGCTATAAATGACGCGATTGAAAGGCACTCTCCAAGACCTACGGGATCACCTAGGGTAGGTTTCTCTCCTAGGCCTACACTGTCTCCTCGCATAAATACATCTCCGAGAGAAAAGTCATCTCCAAGATCTTTAACAAGTAGTGAGTGTACGCTTAAAATTTGTGGAGTAAAGCACACTTATACGCTTAAGGAGAATAAAACTGAGAGCTTTACAACAAGAGGTATGTCGAGTGAAAATTCAAATAAAAAGCACGGAGTTAAGCCCCTGAACTTAGGGTTCTTAAGCCACAATAATTCTTCCATAATAAAAGAAGAGATACAAAAAGAGGAAAAGTTAGCATCTCCTATTGTGGTGCCACAAATAATTAGCGAGATGGATCTACAAAAGGTAACTACTATGGTTAATACATTAATTAGCAATAGTAAAGAAATAGAAATGTTAACAGACGAAGAAGGTTATAACTATAAAAATTTTTTAGGAAATAATTCACAACGGCTACGAGCATTCTTAAAAGGAGCAAGCTTTAGTTTTGATGTTTCTCCTAGAGGGGACCTACAAGAAGAGCTCGAGACTCTTAAGGCTAGCATTCAAACCTTTCAACTGTCTGAGGAAAAGAAGGATATTAATGCAGCCAAGGACACAATGTACTCTATATCGCTTTGGGGGGAATATCTCCTTGAAAAAATTGGATTTGTGACTAAGAAATAGATCTAACTTCATGAGTCCTTCTCTAACCGCCCTTCCATCTGTCTGATGGGAGGGCGTTTCACTTTCCATCCTGTCAAAAAAATCACCTCAAATGTTGCCGAAATTGTCTGGTTTGGTTGTGGAAAAATCTCACGATAAATCGCTTCCGCTTTTTCAAATAAAGCTTGAGAGGTAAAGGTTTTTGGGCGATCATTCAATTTATTTGTTTCGCCCATTCCTCGCAGATCTTTCATTAAAGACCTCAAAGAAGGATAAGAAACGGTGATGATGTCCGTATCCACAACGGGCATAAAAAACCCTGTACGATCAAGTAGAGTAGGGGCATCAGCAGGATGAAGCATGGGGGCGACACGGGGAGAGGCGCCTCCCGTAAGAGCGAGCTCTGCCTGCATCAGGCTTTCTCGCAGTTCAACAAGGGTCCGCCCGCCCCAAAGAGCCCCTAGGAAGAGGCCTTCATTTTGAAGAGAGGCGTAAATATTTTTTAAATACGCGGGAAGATCATTCACCCAATGGCCTTGAAGGCAGTTTAGAATCAGATCAAAAGATTCTGTTTCAAAAGGCAAGGGTTGGTCAAGAGAGGCATGATGATGACCAGGGTAGGGTAGGGGATGAGGCGATACCTTCAAAGGCTTCTTAAAGGTCTTTTTTAGATCCCGTAAGCGTGAGATAAGCTCGTTTCCCACGTGCTCAAAGAGAAAGGCATGGTTGGAGAATTTTTTTTGAGACCGCTTCTGGTGGAGGGCATAGGCATTTGCGTCAAAAAGAGTCATGGTAGCCCTTGGCTGGTTTGTTTTGAGGACTTAAAATTAACAAGTTAATAATGCTTAATTTTAGATCCCGGACTTGATCCTGGATCCAAAAAAGTCTTTTTTAAGTTTATTACGTACTTTTCTACACACAAGTGGTGGGATGCTCGCATTGGCGGCCTTGGATTGCACATGCCACTATTGATTATTAACATTCAATTGCCCACTTCTCACCTTGGGCTGATTTCCTTTCTTCTTCGCAATTATCCTATAATTATGTTCATATTGATCGCTGCCCCATTCTTTAGAGTCTTCTTCATCATATTCAAGGGATTCCTCGAAATCAATAATTTGAAAATTTGTGAAAAGTTTTTCGACGTCTTTGCGAGATAATCTAAATAATTTCGGCCGGTCGAGAGGACGTCGTGTCTTGTGCTGCCCACCAAAAAAAGTTCCTGTAAAGATGCCATTCGGTTTGAGAGCATTTTCAATCTTCTTCCAAAAAGCAGGAAATTTAGCCTCTTCCATAAAAGGAAGAGCTCGCCAGCCAATAATGAGGTCGGCAGTTGGCAAAGTGGTTATGTCTTCAAAGGTCGTTTGATCAACATAAAGTTTTTTGCCATCTACAAAAGACGTGAAATCCTTACGAAGGAGGCTGATGGATTCAGAATCTGCATCATAAGCATAAACAGTGGCACCCTTTTCAAGAAGGTCTGCCACATTTCTCCCTGACCCTGCTCCAAGGTCAAGAACGGTTAAATTCGTTGGGCTGGTTTTTAAAGCAAGTTCACTTGCCTTGGTAATCAGTGAATTTGCGACACACTTAGGCTCAGATTTATAACAATGGCTCCATGTCCCTTCTTTTGAATCGGCTTCCATTGCAATCGTTTTTTCAAGAAAAGTAATGGGTAAAAAAATTAGAATAAGAATGTATATTATTTTCATATAAATTGGAGCTCCTCACGTTATTCGGCTAATCTAATTTTTATAACAATCTGTAGAGAATTCTGCTAGTGTTTTATAATGAGCTCCTCTGATGCCCACCTCATCACCTTGCCCCAAGCTCTTTTTCGGGGCTTTTGTCGGCGTTGCCCTCGCTGCGGGAACGGGCAGCTGTTCCGACGCTATATTACGCCTCAACGCACATGCTCTATTTGTGGATTGGATTTTCAAGACCTGAGAGCGGACGATGGACCGGCCTATATCACCATGGGATTGGTGTGCCTATTCATTACCCCCTTCTTTTTTATTGCTCAGGCGCTCTATGAGCCCCCTCTTTTCCTGGCCCTCCTGATCAGTCTACCCTTGACCCTTTTGATCCTCCTGGGTCTTCTCCCGTTCGTTAAGGGAGCCTTTATGGCTGCCCTGTGGAAGACGAAACCCTAATTTTCTAATGACTGGGGCGTGCTGCAGGGGGCTGAGCTGCCCTTTGTGCTGCCTCTGCGGCAGCTTTCTCAGCAGCAGCCTTTTGAGCAGCTTCAACGGCCGCCCAGTGAGCAACTTCTCTAGCCACTTTTTCAGCGGCTTCTTCAGCCTCTTCCTCTGCTTTCTTAGTTATTGCAGAAGGCGCAGGCTGTATTGTTTTTTCTGTCGGTGTTGTAGGTTTTAGGAACTCCTCTTTGAACTCACATTTTTGAATGTTTCCTAAACAAACAATTTTACCATCTTGATCCTCTATCGTTTCAAATGTATATAAACGTTTACCTGGTATTGAATATATGTCCGGGTTTTGAAGCCTGATTAAGATTTCTCCATGTTCCGTTCCGTAATTACATTCACCTCGATTTTCAGAAATCGAGGTTCCTATAAAGGTCAAGGGATTGATCGTCTTTTTCTTGTCCCCCTCGTATACTGTCCATCCATCATGTAAATCTTGTGGCCACTTTTTGATATCTGGACATTTATAATTCTCTCCATAGGCCGCACTTGCACAAAAGAAAGAAATATATATGGCAATCAAGTAAAAATTGGATTTCATATGGAGAGTCCTCTCATTTGTTTTGATGTTGCCCTTGCATAGAACATTATAAAAAAACAAAGGTATCAAAAGGTCATTAATTTTTCACTAAATTTTCTTGATTTTGATGTTGTGAATACTAGCGCTTTTAAAGAGGATCCCTCCCAAGGGAAGGGATCCCTGAAAGACACTGTCGATCTCGTTTATTTCTTTTGTGCTAAAATTAATGTAAGTGGTTCCACATATTTCGTTTTGTAAACAGAAGTCTTGGTTTCACTAAGAATTGTGTCGTAGCTTTTTAGGTTATAAGAATCAACAATATTAAAATAGTCTTTAAGGTAGGGAGAGAAAGTTTCAAGAGTATGATAATGTCTCCCTTGTCTAAGGGCGTGAACTATATAGGCATCCCCCAGCTTTCCCATTTTAAAAAACTCAGTTTTTTGGCCAGGACTTGTAAGCAGGGGGGTCGTTTTCTGCAATTCCTCATAAGAAACGATCTCTGTCGTCTCTCCGACCATGCAATTATTCGTAATTGTCGTTAGTTTATCGTAGTATATAAGGCCTGGTGTCGGATTTCCTAGCTTTAGTTGCTTATTAAATTCGTCTTCATCCATTCCTGGGGTTGGGGCTAAAACGGCAATACAAGCATAACCACCTGTTTTGAGAAGTGTGTGCACATTGCTAACCATTGTTTTGGTTTCTGAATCATTTAGAAAGTGAAAGACTCTTGTTAAATTAACCAGGTCAAAACCGTTGACCCATTTTGTTGGAATCGTCGTTTTTGCTTCAGCAAAATTTCGTTTCACAACCTGCAGATTTGAATTTGGCAGGAATTTTTTTACGTTTTGCTTTAATTCATTTAATTGTTTGGTATGGATGTCAATCGGAATAACGTTTTTCCCAAGAGCGAGGGGAGGGATCACATCATCGCCTCGTCCTGGTCCGATAACGAGAATATTTGCTGACTTTTCACATAAATATAAATATGATCCTTGGATAACAGCAGAAGGGGGAAAACTATACCCGCCTTCTGGCAAAATTTTCCCAAGATTGTCTATAGACTCTTCTGTTCCATCCTCTTGAATAGGTGTTGATGGACACTTACCTTGCGATATATAAAGCTCAGCAATTTTTCTTTGTTGATGTTCAGAGGTGTTGGGTAATGCTTTTTTAATATATTCACTTGGTGTTAATCCTTCAAATTCAGCATATCGAGGAATTGTTCGAGTGACTGTTTCATCAATAGCGTCCATAGCATGTGAATGATTGGATGCAGTTGAATATAAAACTGTACAGAGGGATAATAATATTAATTTCTTTGAAAAAGTCGTTGTAAAAGAGGTGTTTATCATTGCATTACCTATAAAAAATGTTAAAAATATTAAATAATTCTTTCCAACATAGGAGAGTATATTTACTGACGATTACCATTTGTAAAAGAACTTTGCAATATATATTTTGCTAAACACCACTCCCCATCACTGCCCCGATATGCTTTGTTCCACGCTGTTGAGCGAGGTCTTCTTGCATTTGACGATGGCGAGCGGCCTTTTTCTTTTCAGGACTTATATGATCATAGCAATGGGGACAGGAAACCCCACGTTCATAGAGAGAGGACTCAAGCTCGATAGCTGTGAGAGGGATGCGGCAGCCGTGACATATTTTCGCCTCTCCGAGCTCCAAGTTATGGCCAACGGCGACTCGGCCATCAAAGACGAAGCATTCTCCATTCCAGAGGCTAGTCTCGGGGGGCGTCGTTTCAATGTACTTTAAGATTCCTCCCTTGAGGTGGTAGACCTCTTCGAACCCTTGGGAAAGCATATAAGAGGAAGCTTTTTCACAGCGAATTCCGCCCGTACAACACATGGCAATACGACGGTGTTTCGATTTATCCAGGGTTTTAACAAATTCAGGGAATTTTCTGAAGCTCTGAGTCTGAGGATTAAGGGCCCCTTGGAAAGTCCCGATTTTGACCTCATAGTCATTTCGGACATCAATCAGAAGAACATCGGGCTCGGCAATGAGAGCGTTCCAGTCTTGAGGATCCACGTAATCTCCCGCCCTTATCACAGGGCTAACCTCAGGAATTCCTAACGTCACAATTTCCTTTTTTAACCGTACTTTTATACGATGAAAAGGCATCACTTCAGCCCAAGATTCCTTGTACTCTAAGGCCTGGAAATGCTGTTTCAGAAAGTCTAGCAACTGATCAATAGCGCTCCGTGATCCCGCAACCGTTCCATTAATTCCCTCATCAGCGAGGAGAAGAATGCCCTTCACTCCTGCATCCTTACACAAATCCTTCAGAGGTTGTTGAAGGTCTTGAAAGTTGGGGAGGGGCGTAAATTGATAAAGAGCCGCAACAATTATGTTTGACATGGCCGTCCAATAAGTTAAGTTTTTCTTATAGATAGCGATAGAAGAATGCAAATGCAACCTCTTGCGTCTTTTTGATTAGTGTGTTTTAATTTATCGTTATAAACAATAAGGGATATTTGGGTGGCATACCCTTTGATTATTTTACCCGCCATCATAAGGACATGACATATAATGAAAACATCTCTTCTTAAATCAATAAGTTTCGTAGCTTTTTTAGCAGCTGCCACCCCTCTTCATGCGGCAGATCCTGTTGTTGCTAACGTTAATGGGCAGAAATTTACGTATTCTCAGGTGATGGAAGCAAAAGCCAACCTTCCCAAGCAGTATCAATCCGCACCAGATGATAAAATTTTTCCTGTTCTTTTAAATCAAATCGTTGATACGAATTTGATTGAGAAAGCTGCATCGACTGAAGGATTAGAAAACAAGCCTGAAGTTAAAAAAGCAATTGAAAAGGCAAAAGAAGGAATTATTGCTCAAGCTTATCTTTTGGAAAAGGTAAAAGATAAAATTACAGACGCAGCTATACAAGAAAAGTATAATGAAGTTATAAAGAATTTCCCAAAAGAAAAAGAAGTTCATCTTCGACATATTCTTGTTAAAGACCAAGCAATAGCCCAATCCATTATTAAGGCTTTGAAAAATGGCACAGATTTTAAAAAGCTTGCAAAGGAAAAATCAACAGACGGCACCAAAAATGAAGGCGGAGATCTCGGATTCTTCCGCAAAAGTGAGTTGCCAAAAGAACTCGCTGAAGAAGCCTTTACCTTAAAGCCTGGCGCCTATAGCCAAACGCCCATAAAGACAGACTTTGGTTGGCATGTGATTATGGTTGAGCAGCTTCGTGATGCGGTTCCTCCTAAATTTGACGAGATCAAGACTGAGCTTAAAGGCCTCATGACGCAAGAAGCAGTTGTGGCTCTTGTAAAAGGTCTGCGGGCTACGGCAAAGATTGAACTCTTTGATAAGGATGGCAAACCTATGCCATTAGAACCAGAGAAGGAAGCGACAGCTACACCTGCATCGAAAGAACTTCCTGCTCCTGCTTCTCCTCAAGAGAAAAAGTAAGTCAGTAGGTACCCATAGCGTTCCGGAAGTTTAAAAATTTTCGGCAACCCACACGGGCGTTATCCTGGAGTTTAGAAAAACTTGCGCCCCTCGCGAAAGCGGGGGGCGCGGTAGCTCTTGTACTTCATACTCAACGTCTTCTTCATGCCAATAAGTCATTGCGATATAAGCTTCATCCCTCGCACTTGTCATCCCGGGCTTGATCCGGAATCTAAAAAGTATTCAGACTCCACCCAAACCATCCTATGAACGATGTCCCTGTATGACGACCGAGGGGTTGCCAAACGCTCTCTACATCAATTTTTCTTTGGATGTTGATTTTTGTGTGTTCTGAATTTTTTTATATTCTCGCTCGCAATTTTTCTCAATCAATGTTTGTTTTTTAGGAGTTTGAAATACACTCATACCATACGAGGTAGGATTCGCATGGTATCTTTTGTAACAATCTGCCATGAATGCATTATACGACTGACTACTAGCAGCGCTAACACCCGGAGAAATAAAGGCAAAAGATACAAGGAGACTCAGAGAGAAATAAGCTAATTTAAAAAGATGTTTTTTCTTTGTCATGATAATAATTCCTTATTTAATGTACTCTAGATTAATTTATATCATGAAATAGTTAAGAACAGTTTAATAAAAGATATGATTAAGAGAGGTTTAGGTTCCATCCACTTTTGTTTGTTTAAAAGCTATGTGGTATAGTGCATTAAGTTGAAGATGCCTCAACTCCTCAGGTGTCATCCTGAATTTATTTCAGGATCTTTTTTAGATGCTGAAACAAGTGCAGCATGACAGTGTGGAGAGGTCATGATGGCTATGTGATCTCCAATTCAAACTAACTCACTATAGTGTTTCCTGAGTCCTGGAGATTAATGAATCCTAAGCCTACGCTAGCGCGTAGGACTTGGATTTCATAACAACATGAGGGGTGTTGCCACCTCTTAGACGGCGGGTAGAGCGAGAAAAATTATACTTTTAATCACCCACGATGACAACCAGGGGGGTTGGCAAAGGGCTTCTTAATTTCAAGAGCAATCTGACTACTTACCCAATTGAGCAGCTACTTCTGCTGCAAAGTCGGTTTGGACCTTTTCAACGCCTTCACCTAGGCTAAAACGAACAAAACCCGCAAGTTTAATCGGTTGGCCTACCTCTTTTGCAAGCGTCTCAACCACATCTTTTACGCGGTTTTTTCCATCGATAACAAAAACTTGTTCCTCGAGAACTACTTCCTCATAATATTTGCGCAAACGGCCTTCTACCATCTTATCGACAAACTCAGCTGGCTTGCCGGATGCAAGGGCTTGTTCGCGGAAAATAGCCCGCTCTCTTTCCACATCAGCCGCATCAACATCTGCCGTTGTGAGTGCAATAGGATGCGCCGCCGCCACATGCATGGCAATTTGCTTGCCCAAGGTTTCAAGCTTTTCCTGGGGCGCAGAGGATTCAAGGGCGACCAGAACGCCTAAACGACCAAGGCCGGGCGCTGTTGCATTGTGCATATATGGCACGACCACACCTTGAGAAACCTCAAGATAAGCGGAACGGCGGAGCCCCATGTTTTCACCAATGGTAGCCACGAGGTGGGTGAGCTCTTCTTCAACAGTTTTGCCCGTCTTAGGATAGGGGGCATTTTTCAAAGCCTCACTATCGCCTTTAACGGTTATGGCAAGCTCGGCGACATGCCGCACAAAATTTTGGAAGTTTTCATTGCGGCCGACAAAATCCGTTTCCGCATTGACTTCAACAACGCTTCCCTGGGTTGCTTGGCAAACCACAGCCACAAGCCCCTCTGCTGCTACGCGCCCTGATTTTTTAGCCGCTGCAGCAAGCCCTTTTGTTCTCAACCAATCAACGGCAGCTTCTAAATCACCTTTATTTTCAGTGAGCGCTTTTTTGCAGTCCATCATGCCTGCGCCTGTCTTTTCACGAAGGTCTTTAACGAGTGCGGGAGAAATATCAGCCATAGATTGTTCCTTATTTAATTTCAATTAAGCGTTGTCTGCAGAAGACGTGGCAACGGCTTCTTCTTTAACAAACGTGTCAACAATGGTGGCCACTTCTTCAGCAAGAAGGGGCTCCTCTTCAACCGTAACAGCTAAATCTGCAGAGTCACCTATATCAACGCCCACGGATTGCATTTCAGCTTGCAGGCCATCCAAAACGGCGGCAGAAACGAGCGTACAATAAAGATCAATCGCGCGTTGGGCATCATCATTTCCTGGAATCAAATAATCAATACCATCAGGATTTGAGTTGCTATCCACGATAGCGACAACGGGAATGCCCAACTTGTTGGCTTCTTTAATCGCAATGTCTTCCTTATTGGTATCAATGATAAAGAGGATATCAGGAATGCCGCCCATATCTTTGATTCCGCCCAAAGAAAGATCGAGCTTGTTTCTTTCTCTTTCAAGCGTCAGAAGTTCCTTCTTTGTGAAACCATGAGTTCCTTCTTCCATTTGGTCATCCAGTTCTCGCAAACGCTTAATGGATTGGGAAATGGTTTTCCAGTTGGTGAGCATGCCACCGAGCCAGCGGTGATTAACGTAAAACTGTCCACAGAGGGAAGCAGATTCTTTAACTTTTTGAGAAGCTTGTCGCTTGGTTCCTACGAATAAAACCCGTCCTCCGCCCGCAACGACGTCACGAATAACTTGGAGTGCTTGGTAGAACATAGGGACGGTTTGTTGTAGATCAATAATATGGATTCCACTGCGTGACCCATACAAATAAGGGGCCATTTTGGGGTCCCAGCGACGTGTTTGGTGTCCGTAGTGAACGCCTGCTTCTAAAAGTTGGCGCATGGTAAATGTTGGCATCATAATAAAATTTCCTTCTCCAGTTATAACCGCCGCAGAAGTTGGGGACTCATTGTCACCGGAGGATGCCTTCTGCGTGTGAATTTCGTGGCCTTTTAAGACCACTTGCATACTTTATACACATGTTTGCAGGGGGAAGACAAGGGAATTATCACAGGATTTACATTGTTCTGGGGATGAGGTTGGCACGGCCGGGAAGCATTCTTATGATTGGGTTGAGCAGGCCACTGCCGTCTTCCGCCGTTTGAGTGATAAAGTTGGGTCTGGGGGGCTGTAAAACTAGGATTGATAGAGGTTTTCTCTATCGTACCAGGTAATAACCCGCAGGAAACAAAGGAGTGTAAAGCGGGGGTCGTGCAAAAAATTTACGTGAGAAAAAAGTCATGATCACTCATCCCGGGATCTAAGACCACAAGGGCCAACCCCTTCACCATTCATTGACATATCCCTCAAATAAAATATAAAAATAAGGAAGGGCATTTAATCACTAGATACCTAGGGCATTCCATGACGACTTTTCTTCCCGTACTCTATTCTTTTCGCCGTTGCCCTTATGCCATGCGGGCCCGATTGGCTCTCTATTCAGCCAAGATTGGTCATGAACATCGGGAAGTGGATTTAAAGAATAAACCGCCAGAGATGTTAAAAATCTCTCCTAAAGGCACCGTTCCCATGCTGCAGTTGGTCGACGGAACGGCCTTGGACCAAAGCTTGGATATTATGAAATGGGCGCTTAAAGATCCCTTTTTGTCTTCAGAAGACAAGGAGCTCATCGAAGAAAATGACACAACCTTTAAGCAAGCGCTTGATCGATACAAATACCCCGGTCGTTATTCAGAAGAAAAGAATGTCAATTATCGTGATCTAGGGGAGATCTTTTTAAAGAAGCTGGAGACCAGATTAAGGCCATGCGCAGGAGGCCCGACGTTTTTGGATATGGCCGTTTTCCCCTTCGTTCGGCAGATTTCTAAAGTAGATCAGCAATGGTTTGAGGCTCAAAGCTATCCCTATTTAACATATTGGCTGGATTCCATTACTTCTAGTGCTTTGTTTCAACACGTCATGCAGAAGTCTTCACCTTGGTCAACAGGGGATGATCCCATTACGATTTCCTTTTAGGGATTATGACATTTCCTACTTATCACCCAACAGTATTTTTACGAGGCAACTACGCCAACCCTTTCTCGTACTCATTTTCCCCCCGCAGCACCCAGGGGCTTTTTTGACGGGTGTGTATCACAAAGATTGAACTCTTTTACAATGCTCGCTCCTTTGAAATGAAGTAGGAAGAGGGTAATCTTTGCGTTGAGGAATCAGAAAATTGGATCAGGGCTTATGTATTCATAGGCTCACAAATTTCAACTAACACCCCATTCACATCGGAAACATAGGCCACAATTTGACCCCATGGTTTCTTTGCCGGAGATGAAATCGGTTTTGCACCTTCTTTTATCGCGATCTCGAAAGCTCTATCAACATCGTTTGTAACAAAAGCAATCTCAAACCCCGAAGGGACGTCGTGAACCCTGTTAGGCCGGATTTGGAGGTCATTCATTTGCGCTAATGCCTCTGATACAAAAGCTAAAGTGGTTTCTCCCGTTTCCATTTCACCATACAGATTGCTTTCATGTAAAAATTTTAGCTTTATGGAGAAGGCTCTTTGATAAAACTCTACAGTGGCAAGAACATCACTAACATAAATAATTGTGTATCCCAGTTTCATCTAACTTCCCCCTTTTTTTATATTGTAAAAAATAAAATATAAGTTCTTCATTTTCCCTCCGGCCTAGGCATTACTTGCTGCATAAAACCCAGACGATCGATAACTTGCCAATGTCCCGTTATTTTGCCCTTCGAAAAGGAGTAGATGGTGAGCCCCGGCACTTTAACCTTCTTTTTCGTTGCTGGGAGGCCAGGAATATCTCCCTTATGCGTCCCTTCTAAATACCAGGAAATTGCAACTTTGTCTCCTTCTCCCACGATTTCTTGTACCGCAAAATGCAAGTCAGGGAAGGTTTCACGCGAATAAAGGACCCGCTTTTTAAAGGTCTCTAGGTCGAGGCTCTGTCCATCCCATTGATCGCCTGGATCGTGATGAATAACATAAGGAAATGAAACAAACTTATCTGCAATCTCTAGATTCCCCTTGTTCCACACCTCTTCCATAAATTCACGAAGGGTCACTTTATTATTTTCTGTCATCTTATAAATTCCTTCTAAATTTTGAGGGTTTGTATCAGATGATCCGCTTGCTTCAACAGCATTTATACCTAAAACACAGGCTGTCACAAGCAAGACCATGAGGGAGTTTTTACTCATTGCTTCCTCCTTGAATGAATATCCATTTTTTATAGAGTCTTTGCCATGCATTCTTATCAGCTGGATGTGCCCAATCATAGCCGATTAACGCCCAATCGGGATCTTCCGCATCAAAGCCCAGATTAACAATATAGTCAGCATCACACATAAAAAATTGATTTTTAAAGGGCAATAAAAAGCCGCTATTTGCGTGCTGGTAAGATTTAGCATCCGCATAATTGGCGAACCATTGATTAAGAAAACCACCTCGAATAAACGGCAATTGGCATTTTAAATCCGACCAGGATGTAAAACCTTTTTCAATGGCAATGACAGCAAGCGCGTGTTTACGCTTTATGTCGGCTTGAAGAATTTCCTCAAAAGAACAAACTCCAAACTCGGGCAAATGCTGAAATCGTTTTGCAGCTTTTTGTGAACTTGCTTGATCACGAGAGCGTAATGATTTTAAGAGAAGAGACGCCCGAACTTTACATTCATCGACGCTAAAAGATTTTTGGGATTTATTCATAATAATATCCTTTGCTATTACCGGACACCCACAGTCCAGCAGACAAAAGATTAATGAATAATTATTACTTCATTATTAATCTAGGGTGAGATCCTCTTTTGTGGGTACAGGCGTCCTTTGAAGCCTGTACACATAGTAACCGATAAAAAAATTTTTGTAAATATTTTTCCTGATGTTGTATGAGTTCAGTACATATGAGACTCAAGCGGCTTGAGAATAGGAGTCATGAATATACTGCAAAGGGGATAATCCTTCCAAGCTAAAATGTGGTCTATAAGAATTGTATTTCTGAAGAGCCTTAGA
>JACDGE010000075.1 GCA_013815465.1 Alphaproteobacteria bacterium
TTGCTTCACAAGTTACCCACATCCCCACAGGTCCAACAACAACCAGGATTAATTTGTTAGAAAAAGAAAGGAAAAAGATCTCACTTAACTTGATCTAATTTTGGTCTAGACAGAGGGGTGCAGTTTACTATGCGAGTGCAAATTTGCGGATTAACGCAGTTGCTCCTGGGCTTATAGAAACATCCTTGACAAGTCATATTACAAACAACGAGCAATCAAAAAAAATTTCAGAATCTATGCACGCTTTAGGTCGCTTGGGAACATCAGAGGATGTTGCTCGCGCTATCTTATTTTTCCTCAATCCAGAAAATTCCTGGATAACGGGTCAAGTGCTGTGTGTTGATGGCGGCTTAAGTTCAGTCCGTCCCAAAGTGAAGGTTTGAGATTTTTATAAGTATGGCTGCTAAATTCTTGTGATCCACATTTAAGGAAAATAGCAATTTCTCTCATATTACTTTTGGCAGTAATTGCAATAATAGGTAGAGCGGCCATTTTGCATGATTTTTAGAATTGGGAAAAGGTAGCAGTGGGAGCAAAGCATATTTTCTTGATCATATACTTTAAATTGATGCTGAAAATAGCCTTTATCACCATTAGGGTGGAAATGATCCCGCAAGGTTGACCCTCCAGCAGCTATTGCACATTTCAAAACATTCTGAATTTAGTAGAATATCTGCATCATCCAAAGTGAGCGTATTTGCTGGCCTTAAGGGTGAGAGCCTAGCTTGCCATAAAGCTTCAGAGGCGTAAATATTACCTATACCCGCAATGACTGCTTGATCAAGAAGAGTGCTCTTAATGGAAGCCGATTAGAATTTATTCGATTATAAAAAATTGTCCTATTTATTTTAGAATTATCAAAGGGTTCAGGGCAAAGTGTATTAAAAGGGCGCAAATTTTCCAGGTCTTCTGTTGGACTAAGAAGTAAAAAACCAAACCGTCTTGAATCACGATAAGTGATTCTATAATGATGGGAAGCCATAAAAATGACATGATCATGGGGGCTAGGTTTTAAAAATGGAGCATCGGCGTTTTCGATTATTACACGACCAGACATTCCCAAGTGCCAAATAAGCGTTAGGTTATGTTTGAATTCAATCAGAAGATACTTCGCACGTCGACGCACGCCTATAATAAGATATGTAACAAGAATACTCTCAAGATTTGCAGGAAAAGGATATCTCAAATTTGAACGGTTTAGTTGAATGCTCAGGAAAGATTGTCCTTCTAGAACAGGCTTTGAGGCTCGGCAAACGGTTTCAACTTCAGGAAGCTCTGGCATTTTTCATCATATCTACATATAATATTTATTTAATTTAATTTATTTAATGCTACTAATAAGATTTAAATATTTTTTATAAATTAATTTATTTAATAATTTAAAAAGACGGCTAGATTAAAAAGGATTACAATACATCCTCTTTCATTTTTTGCAAGGTAACAGAAGCTTGATTACGGATAGCTTGCTGTTTTTCAGTGCCAAATCTATCCCATGTCGAAAAAATGTAAGGCATGCGCTGGTTGCCTCGAAATTTTTTTTCATGCCGCACCAGAAAATCCCAGTAAAGTGCATTAAATGGGCAGGCATTGTCACCTGTCATCACATTAGGATCATACCTGCAATGGTCACAATAATCGCTCATTCGACGAATATATTTCCCACTGGCCGCATAAGGCTTGCTGGCCACAATACCGCCATCGCCAAATAGAGCCATACCAAGTGTGTTAGGCATTTCGACCCATTCATAAGCATCAGAATATACCGCCAAATACCATTCTTGAACTTCTTTTACATTGATTCCAGTTAGCAGGGCAAAGTTACCTGTTATCATGAGCCTCTGAATATGGTGTGAATAAGCGTGGTCCCTCGTGTGGCGTACCGTTTCTGCAACACAGAACATATCTGTTTTTTTACCCCAGTAAAAATCAGGTAGCGGAGCTGTTGCTGCGAGATCGTTTTTCTCTCCATATTCAGGCATATACAGCCAATAGATTCCACGAATATATTCACGCCAGCCGAGAATCTGTCGGATAAATCCTTCCACAGAATTAAGTGGTGCTTTGCCTGCACGGTAAGCAGCTTCTGCAGCTTTACAAATTTCCAGCGGCAACAATAAACCTGCATTTAGATAGGACGAAATCAGCGAGTGATAAAGATAGGGCTCACCTGCTACCATCGCATCCTGATAGGATCCAAAGTCAGGAAGTAACTCATCTATAAAATGATTTAATTCTATCAATGCTTGATCGCGGGTGACAGCATAGTGAAACGGTTTAAGTATTCCAAAATGATCAGGGAATTTTTCCTCGACCAATTTCAAGACTTCTTTAATTATGGAGGATTGTTTGTGGCTGATACGCTTTGGTATCTTCAGTCCAGACTTTAGCGGTTTACGATTTTCTTTATCGTAGTTCCACTTACCACCGATTGGCTTATTGTCTGAATCCAGGAGAATCCTGTATTTCTTACGCACTTCACGGTAAAAAAACTCCATTCGTAACTGCATCTTTCCCTGTGCCCATAAGGCAAATTCTGCGTGCGTGGTCAAGAATCGTGTGTCATTTAAAATATCAACGGGAATACCAAATGAATTTGGCCACTCTTTCATTTTTTGCAATATTCGGTATTCTCCCGGTTCGGTCACGATAAGACGGGTAGGTTTAATCTCTGCAATTGCCCGTTTTATCTCGTCATCAAAATTGCCAGTATTTAGTAGATTATCCAGCTTGATATACCGAACAGCATAGCCGTTACTCTCTAACTCCTCAGCAAAATGACGCATAGCTGAGAACAAAAACGCAATCTTCTTTTTATGGTGTTTAACGTATCTAGCTTCTTCTATAAGTTCGCATAGCATTACCACATCTTCTTCAGCATTGATTCCTTCTAGCGAACTAATGGCGTGGGAAAGTTGATCGGCTAAAATAAGGCGAAGTGCAGACATTTATTCAAACTCTCGTTTTAATAGTTTGGTTTTTTTTCATGTTTTGAGTTTCGACCGGAAACTCTTTTTCTCCACAGTTTAAAACTTCCAGGTTTTAAATTGCTACGCATAATTTTAATCACGGCACCCTCGCTGAGGCCCCAGACATTTTTGATTTTATCGAACGAAATATCGTCTGCCCACGCCATAGAAATAACTTCGCTAATGAAAGAGGCGCTATCTTCTTTGTTCATGCTTACTTTCCATTGTACGAGAGCAATAAAATATTATTAATGTCTCCTGTGAATTCTAAAATCTTTCAATTTTTAAATAACTGCTAGAATGTTGTTTTGCAAAAGATAACACATGATCACCTTACTCCAAAATAAATAGATTTGCCAAGCGACTAAATTTTTAAGTGAGCACATAGGTATTTTTTGGACAGATCCCTTTTGGAAAAACGCTTTAGAGACGATTCTTATCCTGTTGGATATTTCTTAGAACACGATTATTTTTGTAATGTTTCCTTACTCTTATAGTTTTTTAAGACGACGTATTCCTTGATAAACCCTGAAGGAGGAAAAAATACAGACGGTAAGGAAAAAATCTTAAGATTTTTAAAAGGGTTGAAAAGAGCCAGGGGAATCGGATTTCAAAGGAAGAGGAGCAAAGGCCTTTAAAAATATAAGTAGCTGCCTCATCGGCTGTAATAATAAAGGGCATATCGAACGTATTCTTATCTGTAAGGCGTGTTTTAACAAATCCAGGATTCACAACTTGCACTCGAATTCCCTGTTTGTTGAGATCGCAATTCAGGCTTTCAGCCAGATTGATAATCCCTGCTTTACTGGCACCATATCCTATAGATCGGGGGAGGCCCACGTATCCAGCAATACTGCCAACAAGAACGATGTGGCCCTTATGATTTTGAATGAAGGCAGGAATAATCTTTGCAAGAGTCGAGAAGGCCCCATAAAGATTAATATCCAACATTTTTTTGATAATATCGAAATCAAAGTTCGTTGCACTCATGGGTTCATAATATCCTGAATTATAGATAAATATATCAGGAATGGCGTTAAGAGATTGAATTTCATTCCAAACTTTTTCTATTGATTCTTTTTTTGTTGCATCAAGAGGAAGAATCAAGTGTTGCTGTCCGTCGATCTCTTCAAGCAGTGATCTGAGACGATCTTCATTACGTGCTGAAAGAATAAGGGAGGCACCTGCCTTGGCTAGTTTTTTAGCAAGGCATCTTCCAATCCCCTCACTGGCTCCTACAAGCCAGACTCTTTTGTTTTTAAAATCCGTCATGATTTCTTCTGAATGACCAAGAGCAGTTCGCCAACCTTAATTCCAAATTTCTTCATGGTCGTCCTGTTGATGATTGTTTTTTCATCCATAAGATACATCCAGTCATCCATGGAGAGGTCAAGTGTGGACTTATTATAAGGTACCCTTAAAACATATTTTATATTAATAGCATTCCCCCCCTGATGACCTTGAGCAACTCCCACAATGTCAGCTGCTTTTCCTGAAAATTCGCGATCGTTTGTAAGGGTTATTTCCCAACTTCTGTGGGTTTTCTCTCCATCATCAAAAATAAAATCCTCATTTAAAATAAGCCGATTATCTTTTATCTCTCCCTTCATTTCAGCATGAAAGTAACGTTTAGGGCGCCCAAAAAGATCGAATAGAATACCATTGGCTTCCAGTTTCCCATCAAAATAGCTCATGATGTTTAATGTTGGTTTCATTTTTTTATAATCCTCAGTAGATTGATCAGAACACCCTGTTAGAAAAAAACACAGCCCAAATAAAGTCAGAAATAAATTTTTCATTTTCTTGTACTACCTAAATCAATGGGGCTTAGATAAAGAATGATTAAAGCCATCACTTTGATCATACATGGAATAAGGGCATAAGACCAGTATAAGACAGCAGAGAAATAGGCCGTGTTTTGATTGTTAGCCAACTGGGGAAGAACGAGAAAAAGAAGGCCTGAGGTCATTGCCAGAGCCGCCTTATTGATAAATTGCCAAAGAGAAAAATTCATGTTTCTGAGCTCTGTCTTGTTTCCCACCACATCTGCTAAAAGAGAAGGAAGAAGGACCAAGTCTCCTCCTAAAGCAAAACCGGAAAGGAAACAAATAAGGTAAAACCATTGGAAAGAGTCCCCGCTCAAATAAAAGGATCCGATAAAAGCAAGGGTGGCCAAAGTCATTGATGCATAAAGACTCTTTCTTTTGCCCCATTTTTTTGCAGCCTCATTCCAAAAAAGAGTGCTTAGCGCTGCAGCTAAGAAGTAGATGGTCAAAAAGAACCTGCCAGACTGTTTTCATGGAGGACTGAGTCCACATAAAAAAGAAAAAGCGTTGAAGTGATGCCGACTGGCAATGCATTGATGAAAAAAAAGAAAAACAACCACCAGGAAGAATGACTTTGTGAAAGAAAGTTTTTAAAATGACTCCAAATGTTAATCTTAAGCCTACTCCCTTTCGTTTTTAATTTCGGAAATATTAATAAAGCCCCCGTAAATTTGGAATGCGGTCTGCTTTGTCAAAAAGAGTTCAAGAGATGAAGGTAAAATTGCAGCTAATAGAATTCCACCAAGCCCCAACCCCTCTCGCCATGAGGAGAGCGCTGTCCTTCCCTCATATGTCTGAGCCATGTTAAGTCCAGCACCATAAAAATTAATGGCAAGAAGGCTATATCCAAGGTAGGAGAATGCGGTGAAAATTGAAAACCATAGGATTAGCTCTTGCTGCCCAAATGTTATGGGAGCCCAGAAAAGACCATTAAATCCCAAAATGAGAAAAGCTCCTCCAAGGATCATTATCTGTTTCAAGGAGGCTTGGTTCCTATCTGAGACGTAACCAATCAGGGGATCCAACAAAGCATCGGTCAGTCTTAAGAGGAGGAGGATAAGTCCTAAATTTTGCAACTCAACCTGATAGGTATCATAATAAAATTTGGGGATATGGATATAAAGAGGGAGGCCAACAAAAGAAAGGGGAATAGCAATTAAGCTATAACGAAAATAACAGAAAACTCAGCAAGCTTGTTAACGGCTTTATTTAAGAACCCGCAAAATGCTGAGAATATATATAATGACCTTTTAAGAAGGGGATATAAGAAGGAAGATATCACTCTTATGATGTCGGA
>JACDGE010000002.1 GCA_013815465.1 Alphaproteobacteria bacterium
CTAAGGCTCTTCAGAAATACAATTCTTATAGACCACATTTTAGCTTGGAAGGATTATCCCCTTTGCAGTATATTCATGACTCCTATTCTCAAGCCGCTTGAGTCTCATATGTACTGAACTCATACAGTTACAAGACTTAAAAAGTGCACATCTTTTTTATAAACTCTATACAACCATAATGATTTGTTTAGATAAATTGTGTAATGATGGGCGGATGGTTCCAGATTTGAAAAAAATAATTTCTAACTTCCTATCGGACTGTAGTGACCGCCCTCGACTCATTGAAAAACGCGAGAAATAAAAACCAGGAATGGTGTGTTGCGCAGGGCCTTCGAATGCTCGTTCTGTGTGACATAGATTGTTTGAGTTTATGAAGTGATACTCCGCAGCCGTTAATTCCGTGAAGGCAGAAACCGGGTGGTATTGATTCAAATAATTGGGGTCCCAGATATTACAAAATCCTAAGCCTAAATTTGTGAGTAGGAGTTGAATTTATAAATTCAGGGACGACCGAGGGGGAGATAGCTATTGTCAGATGATGGATGTGGAGAAAGGCATACCTTTAATCCCACCCGTTGACCACGAGGGGATTGACAATAGTCAAAACTATATGTTTCCTGACACCCTGTGCTAACCTAACAAAAGGACCATTGCCTTCATTTCAATTGTTCGTCAGTATCGTGATTCTCGGGTTTTAGTCATTGGGTGCATTGCCTATGCCAATGGGATTCCCCTTCTTTTAACGGCTTCAACCTTGGGCGTCTGGCTGAAAAGCTATGGGCTTGATTATACGACTATTGGGCTTTTTGGCCTTCTTCATTTACCCTATGCTCTAAAACCCCTATGGGCCCCCCTTTTGGATCATGTGCCACTTCCCTTTTTTACGAAGGCCTTAGGCCAACGTCGCAGTTGGCTCTGTCTTGCCCAGCTTACAGCGATTGCCGGGCTTTTGGGGATGATCTCATCCGATCCTGTGGAAAATTTATATGCCTTTGTCTCTTGCGGACTTTTGGTGACATTTTCGGCTGCCAGTCAACATATTCTGCTCCTTGCTTATCAAATGGAAACTCTACGATCAAGGGATTGGGGAGTAGGCGAAGGGATGAGCGTTTTTGGTTACCGTATGGGCATCCTTACATCAGGCCCCGTAGCCCTCAGTTTAGCAACCTATTTTTCGTGGCAAGAGGTCTATTCTTTGCTCGCTTTTTTGATGGTTGTGGGCTTAATCCCCGTTTTAATGGGAGACAACCTAGAGCACATTTCTGCTCCATCTCTTGCTAAGAATAGAGGCTGGTTTCGCTATGCCGTTGTTGCACCTTTCAAGGATTTTACGCGCCAGAAAGGATGGATCGCGATCCTTGTATTTATGTTGCTTTATCGCTTGCCGCATAGTCTTTTGAGTATGATGCAAACCTTATTCTTACTTGATCTTGGATTTACGAAGATCGAAATTAGTTTGATTGCCAAGACCTTTGGGATGGGAACAGTCATTGTCGGTGGTTTTATAGGTGGATATTGGATTCGACGTTATGGATATAAAAGAACCCTTCTTTGGGGAGCAATGGCTCATGGTATTGCGTGTCTCCTGTTCTTGGTGCAGGCAAGATTAGGCGCCAACCTTCCCTTTCTGTATGTCACCATAGGCGCTGAGCATTTTTGTGGTGGTCTTATGCTGACGGCCTTTCTTTCTTATCAATTAACCTGTGCCAATGTTGCTTTTGCGGCCACCCAGCTGGCTCTTTTAACAGCCTTTACGAACCTTGGTAGCGTGTTTGCTAAGCCAATTTCCGGGGTTGTGATCGATACATTTGGGTGGGTGCCCTTTCTTATGCTCGTATTTCTTTCCGCTATTCCTGGAATTCTGTGGGTTTATCGGATTCCGTTTCCACAACAGGAGGGACGCCAGTTGTAAGGGATCACTGATAACTGACAACTGCTTACTGAACCCCCTCCTCCTCCCGCTGCGTCTTTTCCAAGCGTTCACAAAGTTCTTGTGCTTCAAGGCAAAGATTTGCATTAAGGCGGTCCTCTTTTTGTTAAAAAATATAAATAGAAAATTAATCAAATATTTACTTGTTAAATGCTATCTTATCAGTGATGATAATTATTCATCATAAGCTTTTATCTAGTAACAATGGAGACGTTAAAATGAAAAATACAATCAAAACACTTCTGATTCTCGCAGGGATAGCACAAGGTAGCGCAGTTCTTGCTGAGAAGCATTCAATCACCATTACTTCAGGGGGAAACAACACCTACAAGATAACACCAGAAACTGCAACATGCGATCATCAAGAGCTGACAAAAGGCCAAGTAGGTCCCATAAAATGTGAAATTGATATGGCCAACAATATAGGGGGACGACCTTTGTTTATTATACAGAAGGAGGGGGAATCGTGTGCTGTGATGGTTCAGGAGATAGAACCTTTTAAGCTTGGTGGAAGTTCTACAGCTGCTTGTTTTGGTACAAACTTCTCTGATAAAAATGTAAACTTACAATAGGTTATTATTGAAAGCCCCTTTTGTCAACAGAAGGGGCTTTTCTATTTATAAATACTCGGCAGCCAAACCACCCAAATGCAAATTCCCAAATTCCTTTTTTAACAGCAGAGTTTTTATATTAAACATCCGTTCGAAGGACGGAAGAACAAGCTGTAGTTTTAAGAGGACGAGGCTCGCGGGGGATAGGGAGGAGGGGTCCCCCCGCGAAGCGGGGAAGTTTCTGATTACTGGTTACTCTTCCCGCTGCGTCTTTTCTAACCTTTCATGGATTTCTTGTGCTTCCAGGCAAAGAGTTGCGATAGGGCGGGCATCAAGGCGCGCAATCCCAATAGGAACGCCAGTCTCTTCGCAATAACCATAGGTTCCCTCATCAATCCGTTCAATAGCTTGATTGATCTTAAGGATTAGTTTTCTCTCTCTATCACGCGTTCTGAGTTCCAAAGATCGATCCGTTTCTGTGGAGGCTCTGTCAATAGTGTCTGATTCATTTGAGGATTCTTCTTGCATGTGGTGCAAGGTTTCAGCCGTTTCTCTTTGAAGATCAGTACGCCATTTCGTCAATTTTTGTCGAAAATACTCAATTTGCTGAGGGCTCATATAGGGCTCATCCTCAGTAGGCTGATAATTTAATGGGATATTCACTTCTTCTATCCCTTTTCTTAAGACGCTCATTTTTTTCTCTCCATTTTCTTAGTATTTATAGTACAGTATGACTTATTTTAGAGAAAATTGCAATCAAAAGATTTGCAAGTGCTCCGTGTCACACGGTTTTTTTAGTGAATGAAAAACTAGTCTATTATCATTAAGATTTCGTTAATTTTTTTAAAACTATAGAGAAAATTCACCTTTTATACCCTGTATGAAGAGCCACAATACCACCCGTAAACGTGTGATAGCTTGCCCTTGTAAACCCCGTTTGCTTCATCAATTCTAAGAGTTCCTTTCTGGTAAAGAAAGTGCGTATGCTCTCCGAAAGATATTGGTAAGATTCTCTATCATTGGCAAACCATTCACCCATTTTGGGGATAATGTTGAAAGAATAAAAATCGTAAAACTTTTGAAGAGGGGCATGGACGTGAGAAAATTCAAGGCACGCAAATTTTCCTCCACGTTTTAACACACGAAAAGCTTCTTGAAGTGCTCTTTCCTTTTGGGTCACATTCCGTAAGCCAAAAGCAATGCTATAAACATCAACTGAGTTGTCCTCTAGCGGTAGCTCTTCTGCATTTGCCAAGAGCCAAGAAAGGTGAGGGTAACGTTTTTTTCCGACCTCGATCATTGCAGGATTGATATCGGACACCGTAATATTGCCATGAATACCAAAAGATTTAAGTCGCCGGTGGATGCTTTGAGCGATATCCCCTGTTCCTCCTGCCACATCCAGATAAACCCCTTCCTGTCGCAAGGGTAAGCTTTCGACAAACCGACTTTTCCATAAACGGTGAATTCCCAAGCTCATGAGGTCATTCATCATGTCATAGCGAGAAGCCACCCGCTCAAAAACGCTTGTGACTCTCTCTGTTTTTTCATTGGCAGTTACTTTTTCAAAACCAAAATCAAAGTGATTGTCTGGAGGGGGAGGGATTTTAGACACATTTAAAACCTTTTCTTATTTGTTTGTATACCAAAGGACTTCAAGAATTTGGCTCGACCACCTCACCAAAACTGAAAGCTCAAGGGAATCTTGATCCTATGCTAAAATCATGTAAGATGTACAAGGAAAAAAGTATGGGACATTAAGATATGACAACTGAACAAGCAGAAACAATTGCTCTTCAAGCGGTGGCATTTTTAGTCAAAGATGAGGAGCTGTTGACTCATTTTTTAACGAGCAGCGGGCTGACTCTCCAGGACCTTAAAGATCGCTTTCGAGACCCTGAAATTTTAGGCGGTATTTTGGATTCCTTATTGGCAGATGATCCTGTTTTACTTTCTTTTTGTAACACAACGTCCCTCAGTCCCGAAACCCTGGTTAGAGCACGTAGGGAGTTGCCTGGGGCGAATGAAATTATGTGTTAGTAAAGAAATAAAAATTAAAAAAAATATAGGCTTTCCAATTGATACGTGTTTATACTATTTATAATAAAAAGCAGGAAAGTAGGGGCCCTCTGCGCTAAAAGACATATCAAATCTACTTTTCGGACGGGCCGAGGGCCTTTAAGATAACAATAAATACTAATTCAAGGTGATAAAATGAGTTCATATAAGCGTACGAATTATGAGGAGATTATTGAACGAGCTGCAGGTCCCCGAAATTTTCTCCAGGTCTTGTCCGGTCCTCGTCAGGTTGGGAAAACGACTCTTGCTCAACAAGCTAAGGAAGGTCTTTCTTTCCCCTGTCACTATGTCTCTGCAGATGATCCCACCCTTAGAGACGTTTCATGGATTGAACAACAGTGGGAAATCGGGCGCTATCGCACAACCCAAGATTCCAATAGCCATGAAGCTTTATTAATTCTCGATGAAATTCAAAAAATTCCTCATTGGGCAGATATGGTAAAAAAGCTTTGGGATCAAGATACCCTTAAAGGACTCGCCCTTAAGGTCATGCTATTAGGATCCTCAACACTTCTCATTCAGGCAGGCCTCGCAGAAAACTTAGCTGGCAGATTCGAGGTTCTTCCTGTTCGGCATTGGTCTTATGCGGAGTGTTCTGATGCTTTTGACGTTTCTCTGGAAGAATATATCTATTTTGGAGGGTATCCTGGAGCAATGCCCCTTATTAAGCAGCCCCAAAGGTGGAGGCGTTATATTATTGATTCTATTATAGAAACAAGCCTCTCGAGGGATGTCCTCCTCACGACACGTATCCATAAACCTATCCTTATGAGGCGTCTCCTCGAACTCGCGTGTCACGCCTCAGGAAGTATTTTTTCTTTCCAACAAATTATTGGCCAGCTTCAAGATTCAGGCAATTCCCATACTGTTGCCCAATATCTACACCTTCTTTCAGAGGTTGGGATGGCCACCGGCTTAAATAAAATTTCTTCTAAGCCAGCTTCTAAACCCTCAAGTCCAAAATTGCAAGTTTACAATACAGCCCTTATTTCAGCTTCAAACACATATTCTCTTGAAGCTGCACAAGAAAATCGTGAATATTGGGATGCCCTCGTTCAGTCGTCTGTTGGTGCTCATTTATTAAATGCCACTATGGGGAGTTCTATTAAAATTTTATACTGGAAAGAAGGAAACAATGAGGTAGATTTCGTTATTCAGCAAGGAGATGAAATTCTTACCATAGAGCTTGAAAGTTCTTTCAAAAAATACAATACAGGCTTTGACGCTTTCTCTCAAGAATTTAAGCCAAAAAGAAGATTTCTTATTGGGGAAACTGGAATTCCCCTCCAAGAGTTTTTATTAACTCCTGTAGATTCTTTATTTTAAAGATATAAGTTATTTAAGCCCCACGACCCGTTTCTTCCGTCTTACAAGCATCTCGGCCATCTTTTGCAGGATTTATTGTTGCAACGATTTTTGTTGGGATGCCGCTGATTTCACACACGGCCTCTTTGCTTGCCCCTTTGTGTTGATAGTTAACCGTAAAAAAATAATCAGATGCCCTTCCCTTAATCTTGAATGTATTTTTCCCCGTTGCCTCGAAAGGCTTTTTATCGCTCCCAACAAAGATTTGGGGGTCAGAAACTTCTTTGATAGTAAGGGTAAAATGAGAGAGCGTGGGCTTTGCATGGGCTGAATAGGTCACTCCGGTGGCTAGGAGGCCTAGGACAAAGGCTAGGACTTTTAAAGAGGTGGTCATCGCTAAATTCTCCATTTTTGCTAGCTATTTGCTATTAAGTAACAAGGCAAGCTTATGAGCATAAATTTAAAAAAGGATTAAGCTTTTAAGGGAGTTGTGAAAAGCTTGCTCTCACACGCAAAGAGTGGCATTAATACAACGAATAATAGATGAGTATGAATCCATGAATTTACTTGGTTTTGAAACAAGCCCCAAAGATACGCGTATTGTTGTTGCCATGTCCGGTGGCGTTGATAGCTCGGTTGCAGCCGCTCTTATGGTTGAGGCAGGCTTTGACGTTATTGGGATGACGCTCCAGCTTTATGACCAAGGAGCAATGGTTGGTAAGAAAGGGGCTTGTTGTGCGGGTCAAGACATTTATGATGCGCGGCAAGTCTGCGATAGGCTCGCTATCCCCCACTATATCCTCGACTATGAATCCCGATTTAGCCAAGCGGTTATTGAGGATTTTGCCGATAGTTATTTAAAGGGAGAAACTCCTATTCCCTGTGTGCGCTGTAATCAACAGGTAAAATTTAAGGATCTTTTGACAACGGCCAGGGATTTAGGAGCGCAAGCGCTGATAACCGGCCATTATGTGCAGCGCAAGACGGGAGAGGAGGGGGCGGAGCTTCACCGGGCAATCGACCCTGTCCGTGATCAAAGTTATTTCCTTTTTGCCACCACCCAAACTCAATTAGATTTTTTACGTTTTCCTCTTGGGGGAATGGCAAAAACAGAAACCCGGGAGCATGCCTTGCGATTTGGTCTTGAGGTGGCAGAAAAGCCTGACAGTCAAGATATTTGCTTTGTTCCCAATGGATCCTATGCTAGCGTTTTAGAAAAGCTACGGCCTGGCGCTCTTGAAGAAGGTGATATTGTTCATACGGACGGTCGGGTTTTAGGGCGCCACAAAGGCATAATTAACTATACGGTCGGACAACGGAAAGGGCTTGGCATCGGTGGGGGTGATCCCCTTTATGTAATTCGCTTAAATCCGGAAGTGCATCAGGTTATTGTTGGTCCTTATGAAGCTTTAGCCCGCAAGGAACTCTATCTGAAAGAGGTGAACTGGTTGGGGAAGGCCGTTGAGGGGCCCATTGATTGTGAAGTAAAGGTTCGCTCAACCCGCCCGCCTGTGCCTGCAAAAGTTTATCTCCAAGAATTGGGGTGCGCACGGGTTGTCTTT
This sequence comes from Alphaproteobacteria bacterium, assembly GCA_013815465.1. Classification (GTDB taxonomy): domain Bacteria; phylum Pseudomonadota; class Alphaproteobacteria; order UBA9655; family UBA9655; genus UBA9655. Next base: position 7,428 of record JACDGE010000002.1, read on the forward strand.
AAAAATTCTGAATATGGTATTGCAGCAGGCCAAGCTTGTGTGTTTTATAACGACAATCGTGTCTTAGGAGGGGGTTGGATACTGCGAGAATGAGGAAAGGTTTTGTTAGCACTTGTTTCAGGATCTAAAAAACGACACTAATACGGATAAATTGAGTTAAAAAAAGAGGATAAAATTATGAAAAAAATGTTACTTGTTACAGCTTCCTTTTTTTCTTTAGGAATGTTTTTGATTTCGCCTCTCCACGCGATGGAGGAGGAAAAGGAGAATAAGGGTATAAAATTACCTAAAGGAAAAGGACGGGGAATGAATACCAAGCTATTCCCAGCAGTACATAAATCGAAGAGTGAAATTAATACCACCCTATTTCAAGATAGATTTGAACTTAACCTATTTCGAGAAATGCCTGAAGTTAATCCCAGCTTAGCTCGGGTATTAAGGGAAATTGAAATTTTGAATGCGGCGCTGTCTGCCACAAACCACATTAATGACCATCCAACGGCTCCCCATAATACGAATGCAACAACAGAAGGTTTGCAAGATATTTTTAGACGTGTAGCTATGAAGAATGGGTATGAGATTTCAGGTGATTTTTCTTACGAAGAATGTATTACTTCCTTTAGAGATGCGATGTTAGAAGAGTATCTAAATCCACGAAATCTTTAGCTAAAGCAAGGAGAGGATAAAAATGCACATATTATAAGTAACTATTCAGCTTATTCTCCGGGCGTGTCATCCTCGGACTAGAACCTATTGAATTTTCATAGAAAATTCTTAGGAGGTTCTTGTTCTGAGGATCCAACCATGTGAGTTGGTGGATCCTCGGGTAAGAAAAGTCATTGTTTTTCAAGAAAAACAAGACTTTTCTAGCCCAAGGATGACACAGTGTGGTGAATAGTTACTTTTATAATACTTAATACCGGAGAATTAAATCCTCACGCATAACCAGCTTATTAAATTAACGGAGAGAAATTATGAAGAAAATGTTGTTTGTTATCTCTTCCATTTTTGTTTTAGGAGCGTTATTGACGTCACCTCTTCACGCGATGGAGGAGGAGAATCAGGACGATATTTCTAAGAAACGAAATCGCTCTTTTCTAGGACTGGATTTAGGGTATTCTGAAAACTCATCAGCACAAAAAAAACCTTGTATGAGTCAAACTGATAGAGAGCAACTTCTTGAGTTGCAAGACATAACAAATAGCCAGCTCATTCGCATCATTCACAAAACCGAAAATAAATATTCCATAGAAGACTATCGCAAGGCGAGAGATCTATGCCTCAGTATAGGAAAAAAATATGTGAAGGCTCCCACTGTTTGGATGGAGGCAGCATCATTCGCTCATCAAGTTACTGATTATCCAGGAGCAACTGACGATGACTGGCGAATCGCGCGGGATGCCTCCAGCTATATAGGGGATTATTCTATGGCCCTTTATTTTGTTAGGGAGCTTCCAGATTTTTATAACAAGCCATTGGGTTTGAACGAGACGCGTGCCGGCAATTATCTTTTGAAATTGGAGGATACACGGATAGCTCGTTTTCTATGTTTACAGACTGAGGCTTTTCAAGGAGCTTATAATCACTCTCTAGAAGTCGTGAAGATGGTAAAAGATAATGCAACTTTTGAGGATTATTATTCTTTAATTTTGAGTGACATAGGCTCCCATGGAGATGACTTAGATTCTCAAAGGAGAGTCGAAGACAATATCAAAATTTTACAGAATAAATGGGGCCAAGATCCCGAAGTAAAGTTTTTTACATCATTTTTAAAAGAAATGAAAGAATTTAGGGATTTTTCATTTGATCTTGTTGCGATGGCAAAAAATATGCATATAGAACAGACTACGGCTTTTACTCAGGCTCTCAAAATTTTCGTTCAAGAGGATTTTGAAAATATAGAGAACTCGGAAAAGGATTTTTGTGAAAAGTATTCAAAAAAGAGGCTTGATTCAGAATTAAGACTTTTAAGGACGATTTACGCATTACTGAATGAGGAGGAAGAGGAAGAGGAAGAGGAAGAGGAAGAACAAGAACAAAATTTCAATGGCATTGACCCGAATGTGATCATCCCCATAAAATTGCATACGATTAATTTATAAAGAAACCGTTTTTTGAGATTTAGAGATCTCAAAAGGTGGTGGTTCAATGCACAGAAGTCTAACGGGGGTATTGCTATCCAGAGCTATACAAGGACTGGATTGCAAGGTCCTTAATGTTCGTCGCAATCTCGGCTGAGAGATAAAGCTAATTTTAAATATTAAACTAATGCGAGATTAAAATTATGAAAAAAATGTTATTTACTGCCGCTCCTTTTTTTGTTTTAGGAGCATTATGGGTGGCCCCTCTCTATGCGATGGAGGTAGAGGGTGAGAAGAAAGGAAGCAAGGCAAGTACTCTTCAAAATCGGCAGGCAAGAGATGATTTTCTTAAAGCAGGAGACTACTTTAAGGCCGCGCCCTTTGCCCAAAAAGTTATCAACGAAACGCCAGACGCTGAGGATAATGAAGACGCCACCATAGAGGATTTTCGAATTGCGAGAGATATTTACAGATGTTTGGCTCAAAATGATCCTGTCTACTACCTTGAGGATGCAGGGGCCTACGCAGATGGTGTAAATGAATTTAAAGAAGTAACACAGGAAGATTTTATACAAGCCCGGGACATTCATTTAGAAAATATGTTTTATGAACAAGTGGATTATTATAATACGATTCTAATTCCTCAGCATGTAGAAATGAGTTCCCCAGAATAAAAAAGAAATGAACCTCATTCTAAAAAATAACCAACTTTCCTGGGGGGACCAGGTTTTCCCCTGCTCTTGGGGGCACGGAGGAATCAAGCTTGATAAGAAAGAAGGGGATAGGGCCACACCTGTGGGGACCTTTTCCTTCAGGCGGGTATTTTATAGGGCTGATCGACTGGAAAAGCCGGAGACTTTGCTTCCTTTGCAGGTCATTAATGTAACGGACGGCTGGTGTGATGACGTTAAGGATGCGTGCTATAATCAATATGTGACTCTTCCTTATAAAGGGCGACATGAAAAATTATGGCGTGAGGATCATGTTTACGACATAATCCTTGTTGTGGGGCATAATGATGCACCTGTGGAAAAAGGGAAAGGAAGTGCGATCTTCGTTCATTTGCGCCGCCCAAAAGGGACCTCTACAGAAGGATGTGTTGCTCTTGAGCTTCAAGATCTGCTAAAGGTTATTAAAGAAAGTACGTTGAAAAGTTCGCTTGTCGTCAAAGACTAAGGATTGAATCATGATTCCAGACCTATACCCCCGCAAAGTGCCTAAAGCCATTCTCTTTGATTGGGATAATACGCTTGTAGATACTTGGCGTACGGTTTTTGATGCCATGAATGTGGCCCGTGAGGCCGTAGACCGCTCTTCTTTCACCATTGAAGAGTTTTGGCAGCGTCCCCACAATTCTATGCGGGATACGGCTGTTGAGCTTTTTGGAGAGCACGTCGAGAAGGGAATGCAGATTTTTTACGAGTTTGTTGAAAAATCCCACTTGCAAACTATTCGTGTTTTAGAGGGGGCAGAGGCTCTTTTGAATGATCTAAAAAGCCAAGGGATTTACGTAGGCGTTGTGAGTAATAAGGATGGCCCTCATTTGCGTAAGGAGGTCACCCATCTCGGATGGGATCCTCATTTCCGCCGTATCATTGGGGCGCGGGACACAAAAGAGGATAAACCATCTTCTATCCCTGTTTTGGCGGCTCTACAGGGGAGTATGATTGCTCCAAGCCATGATGTGTGGTTTGTGGGCGATTCCATCGTTGATGTCCATTGTGCGCGCGTGAGTGGGTGTATCCCCATTGTAGTAGGAGAAGGGGAGGCGTCTCAACAAGATGATATTGTGCACGCAAAAGATTGTTCTGGTTTGATGGAATTGCTGAAAAAGTTGTAAAGTAAGAGAAAATAACTTGCATCAAGCGACGCGCCGGCACGCCTATCCAATCACTTCCTGAGGATACACGCCCCACAACGAGGGGCGCGGAATCCATCCTTTTACACCCAGAATACGGATTTGGCACCAACCATCGCGGCACTTAAGAATTTCCACCATGACGCCGGGCTCAAGACGCGCCAAGGGATGGCTTTTCGAATCCTGGGCAGAATAGATAAGCGTTTCTGCGTTTTGGACAATGCCATGTCGCTTTGAACACACCATACTCTGATGAACCCACCCTTCTGTGCCATCCATATCGCGAATTTTTCGCCAATTATCAAATTCAGCAATTATTTCTATGGGAAGGCCTGCTTTTACATAAGTCCATCCCACAGGGTAATTGGGCCCCGGACCGACTCTCTGATTGATTTCATTGGATTTTAGAGAAACAAACCGCGGGAGAGGATTTTTTTCAGCGGATAGGGCTGGGGAGACGATTAAAAAAAAGAAAAGAATGAATAGATATTTCAGATTCCATTGTAGTGAGAATTTACGGGGTCCCCGCCTTCGCGGTGATGACGCTTTCATAAACTTCATGAGGTATGCCTTAATCCCGTGGAACCAAATCCTCCCTGCCGGTTTATATTGGTGCAGGGTTCATGCTGATCAATCTCCTGCCAACAAAGGGTTGAAACCGGACTCAGGATCATTTGCGCGATACGTGATCCTCTTTCAACGAGAAAATCCTCATTCCCCAAATTCATGAGGATGACTTGAATTTCCCCTCGATAGTCAGAGTCTATCGTTCCTGGTGTATTTAACACCGTAAGGCCATGTTTGAGGGCAAGACCCGAGCGAGGGCGGATTTGGACTTCGTAGCCCTCGGGTATAGCAATGGAGATGCCTGTGGGGATGAGTTTGCGGTGAAGGGGCTTTAGCAGAATAGCCCCGTTCACAGCTGCCAATAGATCCATACCTGCACTTTGGTTCGTGGCATAGGCGGGAAGGGGGAGGTCTTGTCCATGGGGTAATTTTAGTACAGCAACTGATATCATGTTAGGGCTCCTGCGCAACGCTCAATTAGTTTTTTTGCAACTTCTTTTTTCCCACTGGGTTGCCATGTCTCACACGTATTGGGGGTTAGGAAATGAACCTGGGTATGATCCGCTCCAAAAATTCCCTGACTGACATCATTGGCGATAACCCAATCGCATTTGGATAGCTTGCGTTTACCATTTTCTATCACATTTTCTGTTTCTGCTGCAAATCCTATGAGAAGTCCAGGTCTCATTTTATGGGTAGCAAGAGAAGCTAAAATATCCCGGTTAGGGGCGAGGGCTAAGGAAGATAGAACGTTTTCTTTTTTAATTTTTTGAGATGAAATCTTTTCTGGGCGCCAATCAGCCACGGCGGCTGTGCAAATGGCTAAATCTACGGGCAAATGAGATTCGGTCGCTTTCCACATTTCATCTGCCGTTTGAACAACTACCACATGCGCTCCTTGCGGTGGTGGAAGGCCAGAAGGGCCCGTGATTAAAATGACTTCCGCGCCTTTCTCTAAAAGAGCTGCCGCAATGGCATAGCCTTGCTTTCCAGACGAAGCATTCGAAAGATAGCGCACAGGATCAAGAGGCTCACAGGTTGGGCCGGCTGTTACAAGAGCTCGTCTGCCCTTGAGAGAGTGGTTTCCGCCTAATTTTTCCATGATGGTTGTGCAAATAAGGATAGGGTCAGTCATTTTTCCAGGGCCGATTTCCCCACAAGCAAGCCCCCCCGCATCGGGGCCAATAAAGCTTACACCTCTTTCTTTTAAGAGGGAGAGATTGGCTTGGGTTGCAGGATGATGCCACATTTCCACATTCATGGCTGGAGCCATGAGAAGAGGGGACGTTGTTGTTAACAGAACGGTCGAGGCTAAATCATCAGCCCGTCCCTGGGCAGCTTTCGCCATGAGGTCGGCTGTTGCTGGTGCTACGACCACCATATCCGCTTCGCGGGCAAGACGAATATGTCCCATCTCAGTTTCTTCTGTAAGAGAAAACAAATCTGTAAAAACAGGGTTCCCGGAAAGAACGGCGCACGATAGAGGGGTGATAAATTGAGCGCCCCCAGAGGTTAAAATAACGCGTACAAACACGTCTTCCTTGCGTAAGAGGCGAATAAGTTCAAGACTTTTATAAGCCGCTATACTGCCACTTATGATTAATAAAACCTTAGGCATTCCTTAACCTTACAGATAACGCTATATTTTTTGCATGGTATCTTGCAGGGTGCTTGAATGCAAGTCATTCGTGAGGGACCTTCTTGCTTGACAATATTCAACCCTCTCTCTATCGTTTATGATTAAGAAGCTAATGATAAGGGAGGTTAAAGAATGGTCGTAATGCTCGTCGGATTTTTAGCATTTGTGCTCATGCTTACTCCTTATGTATTTGTAAATCGCACAATAAAAACGCTTTCAAGAATTTCTTTTGTCGTTGTCTTGCTTTTAATTTTGCCGCATTTGTTCCTGCATCAGGAGTTTTTTCCCATTGAAATCATGGAGAAAGAAATTTTTTCTTTGCCAGATAGCCTGTCCCTAGCAACCATTTCTTTGTTTCCTTTAGCTATTAAGTCGACCATCCTCTTACACAGACATGAAATTCGCTTGTTCTATTATATTCAAAATATTTCTCTATTTCTTTTTGTTTCTTTAATTAAGACATTTATACAATTTTTCTATTTATTAAGAAAATTTGTGGACTATGTTATTTCTTACTCTTATTAAGATATTGTGCCCGATGGGAAAGCAGCATTCCAATGGTACGGATCTCTCTCTTGTGCTCTAGAACATAATTTTTAGCTATATTTGCGAGATCCGTTAGTTTTTTCTCTGAAAAATTGTCAATCATTAACAAGTCTTCTGGAATACTAGGTTGAAGTCGCCAGTACCTTCTAAGCGTTTCAGGTGTTGTTATGGGGATATCTTTTAAAAGGAGGTCCATTTGATAATCCGTGATATCATTTGCCAATTCGCCAATGAGGGGAAAAACGAGAGGTATCCAAGTTAAAATACCCGCTTCGGCAACTTCATCATAATGAATGGTCCGATGGGCTTTTCCGGTACCAATGGAAATAACAATCACCTTGTCCTTTATATCTTTGATATTATTAAAAATATTGCAGATTTCAACATAACCCACTAAGGCCGGATTATTTGCGCCTGTGATTTTTCCGTCAATGAGGTAATAGTCTTCATTTTTTCCTTCCGCTAGAGAAGAATTTTTATCATGAGAAATAGATTTAATTTTTGCAACAGGGAAAAAGGTTGGTGCTGCAGAAGTTGCAAAGGCTGCATCCTTCATGAAGAAATCTGGTTCTTCATAACTTTTTAGCAACATGGGGCTGTATCTTTCAATTTCTGCCCCAACAACAACAGCCCGCGTAAGGGCTTGTGATAAGAGGGTTTCCTTAAAATGTTCTTCCATAACTTTTTTAATTTTTTGGCTGGTATACTTGGATTTATCATAACCCCAGAGGGTTTTTACGGCTCTTGAGAGGGGTACGGAAAAAACAGTTTTTGCAAAATCCCGATAGTAGTGTGCAAGAGACGATGCCTTAAACTTAGGTATGTTGGCATCTTCTTCATCGGGAGTCGCGAGTAAAAGGGCCGTTATCCCCCCTATAGATGTTCCAATCAGGAGGTCACAGGCTTTGGAGAGAGGAACACCTGCAGCCTTTTCAATGGCTGCTGCGATGATCACCGACATAAGACCCTTAATCCCTCCCCCATCAAATGAGATAACGATTTTGGTATCTTCATCTATGAGAGTAGAAACTTGTTTATTTTGTTGTGCTAAATCGATTGGTTGATCATTATTCATCATAATCTCTTGTGTCTATCTATTTATTAAATATAACATGAAATTTGTTAATAACGATTTAATTGTTTCTATTCTAGCAACCGTTTCCGCCCTTTTGAAAATACCTTCTTCTTTTTAGAGGAGGGGGAGGAACTCACAAGAGCTAAGACAATCGAACTCGTGAGCGTGTTGACTTCCTGCAAGACCACCGTCACCTGATCCCCTAGGGTAAGGATACGTCCCGTACGCCGCCCCACAAGACGATGTTTCCTTTCCTCATAGCTATAATAATCATCGGGTAAATTGTTCATAGGAATAAGGCCATCGGCGCCTGAATCTTCAAGAGTTACAAAAACGCCAAATGATGCAACCCCATTGATCCTCCCCTGAAAGGTTTGGCCAATTTTATCTTTCATATAAATGCTGACGTAACGCTCGAGAGCGGCCCGCTCCGCGGCAGAAGCCCTCCGTTCTGTGGAAGACACTTGCTCGCCAATCGCCCCTATGTCTGCGTCCTCTGGCAAGCCATCATCTCCAAGCTTTAAGGCTGTAATGAGACTTCGATGGACGATAATGTCCGCATAGCGCCGGATCGGGGATGTGAAGTGGCTATACTTTTTCAAGCTCAAGCCAAAATGGCCAATATTTTTGGGATGATAAAGGGCTTGGGCTTGTGTTCTTAAGGTTAGCTGGCTAATAAGGGCTTGATAAGGTGTTCCATGGGCTGCTTTTAAAAGGTGAAGGAACGAACGGGGCGTGAGGGCTTGGGACTTGGGAAAGGAAAAGCCTAAGCCCTCAATGAGCTCGCGGAAAATAAAGATTTTCTCAGGATTGGGCTCATCGTGAACTCGGTAAATACAAGGCGCTTGTAAAGCTTCCAATTGTTGAGCTGCGGCCACATTTGAAAGAATCATGAATTCTTCGATCAGGCGATGGCTATCCATGCGGGCGCGGGGGTGGATATCCTGAATATGACCAGCCTCATCCCAAATAACCTGCTTTTCCGGAATTTCCAGATCAAGGGTTCCCCGGAATTCTCGGGCTTTTTGAAGAAGGGCATAAGCCCCATAAAGGGGTTTGATAAGGGATTCCAAAAGAGGCGCTGTTTGCTCATCCGTCGTTCCATCTATGGCCAATTGGACTTGGGAATAGGTTAAGCGTTCAATGGATCGCATGATGCCCCGAACGAACGTGTATTTTTTAAGGCGTCCTTTTGTGTCAAGCCATAGGTGAACCGCGAAGCAGGCCTTGTCTTCGTTAGGTCTTAAAGAGCACAAGTCATTGGACAGAGCTTCTGGGAGCATGGGGACCACACGGTCAGGGAAATAAACGGAATTTCCCCGAAGATAAGCTTCTTTATCCAGGGCGCTTCCTGGCTTCACATAATAGGAAACGTCCGCAATGGCGACCATCAGATGCCACCCATGTTCCGGATCTTCATGGGCCCAAACGGCATCATCAAAATCGCGGGCGTCTTCCCCATCAATGGTGACAAAGGGAATGGATCTTAAATCTTCCCGGCCTTCCATAGAAAGAGCGCGCACCTTTTCTGCCTCTTCCAACACCTCATCGGGAAATTCGTGAGGAATCCCTTCTTGAAAAATGGAAATGAGGCTGATCACCCGCGGATCATCAATCGCTCCTAGTGTCTTTAGGACGTTGGCGTTCTTTGGCCCTCTCCCTTGGCTGAGTTCCGCAAGGACAAGGGTGCCTTCCGTAGCCTTTGATTGGGGATCAATCGGGCAGAGGTCCTCTTGCCGCTTGCGATTACAGGGCTGCAGATACAATTTTCCTCGGGTTTTAATCACCGCGCCAACGAGGGTTGGTGATTTTACAGCAATTTTTTTCAACAGGTGGGCGGTGTAGTGCCCTTGTTCATGACGCTTCGTCCTCACCAACAAGTGGTCGCCGGGCTTAACGCGAGAAATCTCGCCTTCAATCAAAAGGATTGGGACGTTTATATTGGGAATATCAACAGGAGTAACTAAAACTTCACCCTCTGGTGTCAAATCAGAGGACACCTGTACGGTGAGGACGGGTGGCAAATGCACCTGGGGCCCGAGTCGCTTTCGGTGGCCCCGCTCAATGACCCCCTGCTCTCCCATTTCCTTTAAGACAGCCTTTAGTTTGAGGCGATCCTGACCTTTGAGGTTAAAGGCCCGTGCGATCTCTCGCTTGCCGACTTTCGTTGGAGAGTCTTTGATAAATTCAAGAATCTCTTGAGGTTTGGGGAAATGCTTCGTTTTTTTTGACACAGATTGCTTTTCTCAGAATAACGGATGTGACCGGAGTATAGTTTTGCATGGCTCCTGAGGCAAGGTTAAATCGTTAGTCTTCTTAACCGACACTTAGTAAATCTTTGGCAAAGTTCCATGAGGCATTTCGTTTGGGATAGCCTGATCAAAGGTTTGCAAAATCTTTGACCCATCAATCACGATTAATTATTTTAAGTGCATTTGTCTTGGGTAAAGCCCTGCATTAAGGAGTTTTCTAAGTCCCTTTTTGAAACAAGAAACTAAAGAGCGTTGCTGTTTTTTTGGGTATGGTTAGACTCCTCTGGTTCCATTCCCGTTAAAACTGCCCAATAAAGAGCGATGTTCAAAATTAATATCAGCCGCTCGATATGATCGGGGGGTTTGAGGTGGGCCTTAGTGACAGAAAATCCCTTTGTTTAATATAAGCTAGGGCGACTGAATATACACATGTACTCAATCACCCCCTTATCTTAAAACTTACTTCTGAATGAGTGACTGGAAATACGGGATTGCTTATCATTCGATTTTATATTGACGAAAAAGTCTAGTATTTCAGACCAATTCTCTTTCGTAATCACCTCGATTTTTGGATTATTTGATCCGTCGAAGTACCTGGTGGCGTTAATTGGCCCAATCTCACCCCCAATACGGTTATTCTTGATTTCCAAGAACCGTATTCACCCAATTAAAAAGTGCCGTTTTCCGAGGATCGCGGCCATTTCCTCCAACAGTAACTTCATGCTCATACCCTGCATCCTTAATGCCCCTAAAACAAGGAAGGCTGTCCGAAGCCATCACTTCTCCTGTCTGTAAATGCTTGCTTGCCCATTGTTTAATCTCTCAAAAAAGCTGCCGAGGCTGCAGGTGTTACGGTGGAGTAGGTTATTGTTTTCTGGCTAGTCTCCGCTGATTTTTATTTCAGTCCATTTGAAGTCTTTGCTTATGTCAATTTTAAAGGGCTGAGGGGTCATTCCTTCAATAGTCCATATGTTTTCCGCAGCTCTCCATATCGTGTTGTAAACATAGCCTTTTTTAAGGGAGTAGCTCGATACGTTCTCTGGCTTGATAGAAACTCCACTAACACAAGGTTCTGCGCCCGCATATGAATTACGGAACGACAAAATCTTTCGGAGATTTTTACTCTCAATGAAATATGACTGACATTTTATCTCATTTCCCTTTTTGTCTATGGGGAATTCTGGAAGAAAAATAACGGCTGTTGTTTGTCTCAGATAATTCATAATGTCTTGAGGCGATCCCGCACTTACACATAGTTCATTCAGAGCCCAAAAATCAAAAATGTGTTTATTTTTGTTTATTTGTTGCGTACTTGTTATTTTTAGAGAAGAGGCTTTTTTTTCTTGTTCACCATCCAATCCCATGGCTTGGCCGGTTGAAGAGGACAACAAGACACCTAAAATGCTAATTAAGCTAAAAAAATTACTTTTCTTCATGACAATCACTTCCTATAAAAAACATTAATATAAAATGTATCGCTTATTAATTAGGAAATTGCAATCGTAAAGTTGACAGGACTCCCCCAAAAATTTTAAAAAAACACCCCTCACCCATCCTTTTGCTCTCGCTCCGCGTCGCAAAATTCTGACCTCTCCCACAAGGGGAGAGGGTATCCTTACTCTATGTTCTGACATCCTTAAATGTAGCAATAAAAAGGACAATGGGAAGGCGGTAAGAATAGCTCGCCCCTTGTGGGAGAGGTCGCGTAATCGCTTAGCGAGGGAGCGGGTGAGGGGCTCTTCCCCCGCGAAGCGGGATTAACGACGTGCGGTAAGGATTACTCCCCCATCACTTCGCTTTAGTCTTCTTAACAGCCACCTTCTTCGTAGCCGTCTTCTTCTTAACACCTGCCTTCTTCTCAGGTGTAGCTTTCTTAAAACGTCCTTGCCTGGGAGGAGCGGCCTTCTTCAAAGCGATCAGCTCTAACGCTCGGTCCAAATCAACGGTCATGACATCATCCGTCTTTTTTAAGGAGACAAACATACTGCCAATTTTGACGTAAGGTCCAAACCGACCGATAGCCGCTGTGATCAATTCTTTTGTTTCGGGATCAATGCCAACTTCTCTCGGCAGGGCCCCGAGGGCAAGAGCTTCCTCAAAAGTGAGGGTTTCGGGGTTCGCCTCTTTTGGTAAGGAAGCTCGTTTAGGTTTTACCTTTTTCGAGGTCGTTTCCCCAAATTGCACATAAAATCCATAAGGACCTCGTTTGACCGAAATCGCTAGTCCTGATGCAGGATCAGTTCCTAATAGTCTGTCAAAGGGTTCTTCTTGCGCCTCGTACTCACCTTCCTCGTTGGGAAATAGAGGACGGGTATACTTACACTCTGGATACGTGGAGCATCCAATAAACGCCCCAAACCTGGAAAGTCGAAGACCCAACTGACCGATGCCACAAGTAGGGCATATATGGGGGTCTTTACCATCTTCCGTTGGATGGAACAAAACATGATCCAGATCTTTTTGAAGCTGTTCCAGAACTTCCTGAATTTTAAGATTTTTTGCTTCATCCGTCGCCTGATGGAAAGGCGTCCAGAATTGGCGTAAGACATCTTTCCAGAAAAGGTCTCCATTCGAGATCTCGTCCAACTGCTCTTCGAGATGGGCCGTAAAGTCATATTCCACATACGGGCGGAAATAATTGAGGAGGAAGGCGGTAACGATTCGGCCCCGATCCTCTGGAATGAGAACTTTATTATCTTTTTTCACATATTTTCGATCTTGGAGGACTTGAACCGTGGAGGCCCATGTGGAAGGCCTTCCAATGCCCAATTCTTCCATCTTCTTAATCAGACTGGCTTCTGTATAACGGGGCGGAGGTTGGGTGAAATGCTGTTCGGGCAAAACCTGTTGCTTTTTCAAAACTTCATTTGCCTGTAAAGGCGGAAGGAGTTTGTTCTCTTCTTCCTCAACCTGGTCCTCGTCCAAGCTTTCCCGATAAAGGGTTAAAAAGCCATCAAAAACGAGGATAGATCCTGTTGCTCTCAAGCCTACATCCTTCGTGCCTGACCCAATATCCACGGTTGTTTGATCCACTTCTGCACTGGCCATTTGAGAGGCCATCATGCGCTTCCAAATCAGTTCGTAAAGGCGAAAAAGATCTCTTTCTACATGCTTTTCAACATCGTGAGGTTTGCGGGTTAATTCTGTGGGGCGAATGGCTTCATGGGCTTCCTGCGCATTTTTGGCCTTGGTTTTATAGTGGCGCGCGTCTTTCGGTACATAATTTGCGCCATAAATCTTTTCAATGGCTTGACGGCAAGAGGCGACAGCACTTGGCTCTACTTGGGTGCTGTCCGTACGCATATAGGTGATAAGACCAGTAGCTTCTCCCCCAACGGACATACCCTCATAAAGCTTTTGGGCAAGTTGCATGGTTTTCTTAGGACTAAAGCCCAATTTGCGGGAGGCTTCTTGTTGTAGGGTCGAGGTCGTGAACGGCGGCCGTGGATGGCGCTGAACCCGCTTTTTTTCAATAGAGGTAACCGAATAGGTTCCCGCATTGATTTTGCGCTCAGCCTCTCGGGCGTCCTTTTCAGAGGGAAGAGAAAACTTATCAAGCTTTTTGCCATCCAAATGGGTGAGGCGTGCCTTAAAGGTTTTCTTATCCGTTGTTAAAAACTCAACTTCGATGCTCCAATATTCCTGAGATTTAAAGGCCTCAATCTCACTTTCTCGCTCGACCACAAGGCGCAAGGAAACGGATTGCACGCGACCCGCTGAGCGACTTCCAGGAAGTTTGCGCCATAAAACAGGAGAGAGAGTAAAGCCCACTAGATAATCAAGGCTCAAACGGGCCAGGTAAGCTTCAACCAATTGTTGATCAATCTCTCGGGGATGGGCCAGGGCATAAAGCACCGCATCTTTTGTAAGTGAGTTAAAAGAAATGCGTTGGAAATTCAGATTTTTTAGAACCCCTTTTTCTTCAAGAATTTGTTGGAGATGCCAGGAAATGGCTTCCCCTTCTCGGTCAGGGTCGGTCGCGAGATAAAGATTATCAGCCCCTTTTAAGGCCTTAACAATGGCATTAATGTGCTTTTCAGAACGTTCATCTACTTGCCAGGTCATGGCGAATTCTTCGTCTGGTCGGACCGATCCATCTTTTGAGAGCAAATCGCGCACATGACCATAGCTAGAAAGAGCTATAAAGTCCTTACCTAAGTATTTTTCGATCGTTTTTACCTTCGCTGGAGACTCCAGGATAACAACGTTCTTCATAAGTTTTTCCATTCTTCTTTAAGGGAAACCCTGCCTCCGGGAAGGCGGTCCAGGTACCCAGCAATTTCCATTTCCAGGAGTACTATCCATACGTCTGCTGCCTGTAACTGACATTCTCGGATCAATTCGTCAACACTTATTGGTACATAACTTAAATTTTCTTTGATTAGTGAGCGTGCTGACTCGGTGGAGACACGCTCCTCTAGAGTCGGGAAGAGTTCCTTTTCTTCCCGCAAATTAACAGGACGAGAGGGGGTAATTTCCTGTTCTATGTCTTCAATGGTTTCCACAAGGACGGCCCCAGTCTTGATGAGCTGATTACACCCCCGAGCGCGAGGATCCATGGGGTGCCCGGGAATGGCAAACACATCCCGCCCTTGTTCCAGAGCATACCGTGCTGTAATCAAGGAACCGGATTTAAGAGCGGCTTCTACCACCAAGACGCAGCGTGATATTCCTGAGATAATCCGATTCCGCCTGGGAAAGAGGGTGGCTTGAGGTTGAACACCTAAGGCTGATTCGGCCAAAAGCACACCTTCCTCTCCAATGCGGTCATAAAGAGCTTGGTTTTCTTGGGGGTAGACTTGATCCAGGCCTCCTGCAAGAACAGCGATCGTGCCATTTTTGAGGCTCCCCTGATGAGCGGCCCCATCGATGCCCCGGGCCAAACCAGATGAGATCCCCCACCCAAGTTGGCCCAGTAATTCGGCCAATTGATGGGCCATTTTCTTGCCCATGGCAGAGGCATTGCGGGCACCCACAATCGCAAAGAGGGGTTTTGTAAGCAAATCCAACCGCCCCTTAACCGTGATCACAGCAGGGGCCGACTCAATATGACGGAGGAGGGAAGGGTAGAAGGGATTTTCCGTGGTGATAATCTCTGCCCCTTGTTTGCGTGTTTCTGTCAGTTCCTTTTCCACGTTACTTCGAGAAATAATTTTTAAAGGACGTTTTAGACCCCCGCGTGCTGCCAATTCGGGCAGAGCGGCCAGCGCCTTTCGCGGTGTTTTATATTGATTGAGAAGACGATGAAAGGTTATGGGCCCGACATTTTCTGATCGGGAGAGTTGTAGCCAATCCAAAAGCTCTTCATCAGAGTGAGGGCGGTTGTGGAGTGTTGTTACCAATTTTTGTTTCTTTCCCTGTTATGAGACGGCTTATATTTTGGCGATGGGATATTAAAATAAGAGCTCCCAGTCCCAGGCACATCAGGGCTAGATCTTCTCTCTTTAAGAACAAACTGTAAAGGGGGCTTAAAACAATACTCAAGAGGGCGGCTAGGGAAGAATATCGGGTTGTGGTGGCTACCGCAGCCCAGGTTACAAGGCAGGTCACCCCAACTGGCCAGCTTAAGATCAGCAGAGCCCCAAAGGTTGTTGCGACCCCTTTACCTCCCTGAAATCGGAGCCAGATGGGCCAAATATGGCCGATGACAACTAAAATCCCTGCCCATGGTGCAAGAGTAGGGTCGAATATAAGAGCCATAGCCATGGCTGCACTCCCCTTGAGGCCATCCAAAAGAAAGGTCAGAAGAGCCGCTCGCTTGTTCCCTGAGCGGAGAACATTCGTTGCGCCAATGTTTTTTGATCCCACTGTGCGAGGGTCTTCCAGCTTAAAAAGCCAGCTTACCAAGAGACCAAAAGGAATGGAGCCCAAAAGATAGGCTATAAGGAGAATGAGAACGTTGGTGAGAATGGATATCATGCGCTATTGAACTCCCTTTTATCCCTCACCATAGAGGTTTTTTTGATATAGAACAAGAGGGTATGAAAACCCATAGGGGTACTCACACAGGGTGATTTGATAAGAATAAATAGGGAATAATCAAGATCAAATAAGCCCTTATCCATATCAATTACACTATGTTTACCGTACAAATTACCAAGCTACCCTTGACAAAATTCAACTTCAATATTATATATTAGTTAAGAATAGTAGATTGTTAGAGGTTTTAAAATGGGTCATATTTATTATACAAAAACACATATTGATTATTATCAAAGCCAAGCTAATGAGCTCAGCCTTTCTCGACAAGTGGAAAAATTGGGTTTGTTATACTATGACTATTCTCCAAACAATACTTTTTCAAAAAATGATGAAGATAAAATCGTATTTGAAACATCTTTTACACCCTATAAAGGACTGAAAGTTTATCTTTAGAGCCTCTTGCAAAATTATCCCCCGGTTTGTCATCCTCGGGCTAGAACTGCTTGTTTTGCAAAGCAAAACTTAGTAGTTCTTGGCCCGTGGATCTGTTGGACGCACTCATGGAGATGAGATCCTCGGACCAAGAAAAGCCATTGTTTTTCAAAGAAAAACAAGCCTTTTCTAATCCGAGGATGACACAGGATTGGGGGAATTTTGCAACTACCTCTTTAATGAGATTTCAAAACCAGATAAGCGATAACCCAGAAAAAGGCGGATAAGACAGACGTAATCAAGAGTTTTAGGCCAATGTAAGGTCTTTCTGGTGCACTGTCTGCATGCCCCTGTTCAACCCTGTTGGGTATGCGCACCCCCCAAGGCAGAACCATGAATAGGACCACCACCCAGATCATTACATAGACAACAATGCTCGTGGCAAAGGTCATTCCCTCTCCCCATTATCCTCTGGCGTTTTGTTTTTAAAATCGACGTCGAACGAGATACCGATGCTTTCCGTCCCTCTAAAAGATTCACTTGGGGAGGAACTATGAACAGGTTGTATGGGGTGGGTATGGCGTTCATGATCCTTTAAAAGCCCAATCTCTTCAAGTTCGATGAGTGCCCCCAAACAGTCTTTGGGATGGAAAAACAGAACCGGGTTTCCATGGTATCCAGGTGTAGGAACACCATCCCCGATAACGCGAAGGCCTGCAGCTATTAAGGTGTCTCGGGCTTTTGAAATATTGAGCACTTCATAGCACAGATGATGGATGCCCCCTTCAGGGTTTTTTTTGAGAAAATTTTTCAAGGGAGATGTCTTGCCCAGGGGGGTAATCAACTCAATGGTTGTATTGGGAAGCTTGACCATCGCTATTCGAACCCCGTGACTGGGAAGATCAGATGGAGTACTGACAAAGGCCCCAAAAATATTTTCGTACTGGTTAATTGCGGCATCCAAGTCAGGAACGGCAATGGCTATGTGAGAGAGGTTGCCAATCATAGGATATTACAGAAGCTGTTTGATGTTAGATCCCGGATCAAGTCCGGGATGACAGCGGAGAATGTATCGTCCCTATAACAAACATTGTATGGTATAAACGATATGCTCATTATGGAGAGTACAATATCTGACGCTGTCATCCCGGACTGGATCCGGGATCTAACATTCTTTTGTGTCAGCACTTTAGTGCATCACTTATGTTTCTAACCCTTCTAGGTTGGCGGGATGCGCGGGATGACGCTATTGGGGTTTTAAACACGATAAACTTGAACATGGGTCAAGGTCTTTTTGCCATTATAATTGGATAACACTCGCCTGGTCGCAATACGCCCCATATTACTCACGGCCTGGTCATCCGCGCGGTCTTCTATGGGAAGGGCGAGAAAGGCTTCTTCAATGGCAGAGATACAGAGATTGGTGAGGGTCTGAAGATTATCCCCTTCCGTTATACCAATCAGAAGGACGGAAGGAGGCGTCTTAAATGCATTGTTCTTTAATAAAAGGGTCACAATGGCATGACCCGTGCTCATCAAACGGTGGCGATCATGCATCACCGTACCATGATAGGGAATCAAACACTTTCCATCGAGGGCAAGACGTCCAGTAAACACTTGATCTACAAGTTCAGGCCCCGTGTCGGCGAGGACGATAAGATCGCCATTATGGGGTGGAATAGTATAAGGAATACCTTGGGCCAAACCAAAGTTAGCCTGCTCAAGAATATGATGGTCTTCCCCGTGAACGGGCACCAGGATCTTTGGACGGATCCACGAATACATCTGCGTAAGTTCATCTCTGCAAGGATGTCCAGAGACATGGATGTCTTCTTCATCGGCGGTGACGACTTGAATTCCTTTCTTTACTAAGAGATTTTGAAGATAGGAGATTGACTTTTCATTGCCGGGGATTTGGCGGGAAGAAAAAATAACCACGTCTCCCTCTTCAAGAAAAATATTTTTATCTTCACCTTTAGCGATACGTAAAAGAGCAGCTCGCTGTTCGCCTTGGCTGCCCGTACAGACGAGAAGAGCTTCATGGCGCTCGAGGAAACCCGCATCATGCTTGTCCAAAAAGGGAGGGTAGTGCTTAAAATAATTGAGTTTGCGAGCCACTTCATCCATCCGGTGGAGAGAACGTCCCACCAGTCCGACCAAACGTCCGTGGGCCATTGCTGCCTCAGCACAGCTGGCAACTCGTGCCACATTTGAGGCAAAGCAGGCAATCGCGATCTTTTTACCAGGAAACTTTCCAACCAAGTCAATCAGATTTTTGCGAATTACTCCTTCTGAGCCGGATTGGCCGGGCACGAAAACGTTCGTTGAATCACAGACAAGAGCTAACACCCCTTCGTCACCTAACTTTTTTAAGGCTTCCACATCCGTGCTCTCTCCAATCAAAGGCTCAGGATCAATTTTCCAATCGCCTGTATGAACAACCAATCCTGCAGCCGTACGAATAGCAAGGGCATTGGGCTCAGGAATAGAATGGGTTAAGCGGATAAAATCAACCGTAAAGGGGCCGATGTCGACACCGCTGGAGAGGGGGACCTCGATAACAGGCGCTTTAAGACCGGCCTCATGAAGTTTGTGACGGATGAGAGCGGCCGTGAAAGGGGTCGCGAACAAGGGAGCCCGCAGACGGGACCAGAGGTACGGTATAGCGCCGATGTGATCCTCGTGGGCGTGGGTGAGGACAATGCCAACAATATTTTGGGCATGCTCTTCAATAAATTTGGTGTCGGGCATTAAAACTTCGATGCCCGGTGTTTGATCAAAGGTAATTCCCAGATCAACCATGAGCCATTTGCCACGGGTATGATAAAGATTAAGGTTCATACCAATTTCCCCTGAACCACCAAGGGGTAAAAAATATAATTTATTTGGATCTAATTGCATTCTTAAATTAACCTTAATATGTTTAGTTGAGCTGTGTGTTCTTTAGTAAAAGTAAAACTATGGCAGCATATAATTTATAAGAGTATGCCAGAAATATCCTTGAAACACCAATAAATTTATCAAATGGGGATTGGGGGGATAGGGCTAAGGCGTAGAAATAAATGATTATCCGCGCTAAGTATAAAATAAAAAAGGATTAGTTATTCTTTTGTCAATTTTAGAATCGCCACCGTATTTTCGTAGTTTTCATGGAAAAGAATACAAATTAAACCCCATTCTTTACTTTTCTGTTCTCTCCATTCTTTCCAATAGCAAGAGTTATACATAGATAGCGACCTTTATCCGTGTCAACTTTACTTTTCTGAAAGAGCACTTTGGCCTGAAATGGCGCCCTGCCCCCGACTCTTCTGCATTTCGCAATATCATTGTAGCGGGGGATGACGGGTGAACTCGAAGCTATTTTTCAGCAAGATACGCAACGGCTGGAGGCTCTTTAAGCCCATTCTCTCAAACGACTTCTCCCATAAATATGATCCTGAAATTGGAACGGAGCTCTTGAGCGTAGAAGTATTTCCTCTGCTTTATTAATGTCCCCTTCTCTTTACTTGCCATGTAGATGTATCACAGATATATCCAGCTCTCTCGAATCCTTGAGTGAAACCCTTTTCGAGAGCATAAAAGAAATCATCTAATATTGTTAAACGTTCCATGATATAAGCATCTCGTTCCCTTTCTGCTTGTTTATTCAGCAAAATGACGTCCCGTGAACGACAAAACTCTATACCAGCTCTCTCCTTAACAAGGGGGAATATCTCATCTTTCGAAAATGAGAAAAGTCTGTAAGCATCATAATTAATGACTTCGTCAGTCTTCATTGTTTCGTAGTCTATAAACGTTGTTCCATTTGTATATATATTATAGAAAATATTCGAGATATGTAAATCTCCGTGCCTCATTGTTCTAAAAATATTCTCTTCTTCATCGAATTTCCCGTGTTTTAAATAAAAATTAGCGGTAGCACGGCCAACATTTTCAAAGTGATATGACATTTTGTTCTTAGCTGCTGCTGGTCTCATGCAGGAGTAATAACCATAACCTTTTTGAGTCCATTCTATCATAAGATCAAATACGGATTCCCCTGATGCTAATTTAAACAAAGCAAATTCTCTGTCGTTTTGTTTCAATGCCCCCCTATAGGTTGCTAAAATCGGATGTTGCTGAGGTAATGCATAAGGTTGAGATTCCGTAAATTTTTCATATTCATCTGCAAAAGGCCGTAAGGCCTCAAGATTCTCGATCTCTTTCTTTTTTCCTTTTAATTCTTTACAAATAAGTTGCGTTTCTTTTCCGCCTTCCTGTCCTAATTGAATAAGATAAATCTTCTCCGTGTTGCTACCCACTCCTCTCATGGGTTGAATAGAAGTGTAACCATCTGTTTTATAACCTGCGTTGTGAAGACACTTTAGAATATAATCTTCGGTTGAGGCAGGCTTAAAAGGCTGTTTAATTGATAAGCCCCTCTGGTCACCCTCTTCAAGCATGCCATAGCTTGCTGAGCCTAATAAAACGTTTGCCAAAACAATAGCGGTGGCTAAATAAGAAATTCTTTTAAACATAACAACCTCGTAAATAAAATATAAATATTATTTATTAAATCATATGTAGTGTAAATAATTAAAATTACAATACGTATATAGAAATTTTTTAACAGGGATGTTTTCTACTATTGTCTATGTGTCAGCTACTTATCAATTTATTTGAATCTAAATGCATTCTTAAAATAACCTTAATATGTTTATTTGAGCTGTATGTTCTTTAGTAAAAGTAAAACTATGGCAGCATATAATTTATAAGAGTATGCCAGAAATATCCTTGAAACACCAATAAATTGATCAAATGGGCATTGGGGAGTCAGGGTGATTGAATTCATGTCCAGACTCACTAATAGAGACAAGATTGCTCCGGTCGCAATGACGCCCTCGGGGATGTCCTTTCCTTGTATTCATTCACCTTGATAGGGGGAGAATAATAAGGGTGCATAAAGACAACAAAAAGAACAAAGCGTAATTAATGCTGTTTAAAATAATTAATTACGCTCTATTCTATTGTTTATATTATATTAAAATGTAAAAACTGCAAGAGAATTCATCAAAACCTATTTAATTACTGTATGGGCTGCTTGCTTAGAAAGAAGTAGGGGGGCTCCGAAGAGCCACCCTCCTACTCCAACGGTGTCGTTCCCGCGCAGGCAGGAATCCATAAATATTTGTTTTATTGCAGGTGTTTGTTGGATCCCCGCGTACGCGGGGATGACAACAGAGAGTAGAGCACATACTAGCGAGAGGGTTGTTTGATTTCAGTATGATGTCTAAGCTCGTAGTTAACTACATGTTTTTTTGATAAAGGTCTTTTTTATCCCTTCCTACTTTTCTGATTCCGTTTCCTTAATAGAAGACTTTTTTTCCTCCATAACAGGTTCTGCTGGAACGACAGGCTCAGATTTCTGAGGAATCACCATGTTTGCTCCCGTCTTGCGTACGATTTTTTCAGCAATACGCGCTTTCTTACCCGTTAAACCACGGAGATAGTAAAGTTTCGCACGACGCACAATACCGCGACGAACAAGCAGAATTTCAATGCTTGGTGAATAGAGAGGGAAAACGCGTTCTACCCCCTCCCCATAGGAAATTTTGCGAACGGTGAAGGAAGAATTAATCCCCGCATTCTTCCGGGCAATGCAAATCCCTTCAAACGCCTGGACGCGTTCCCGGGTGCCTTCCACAACTTTCACCATTACTTTTAAGGTGTCTCCTGCTTGAAAATCAGGTATTTTTTTATTTTCTGTTAATTTTTTGAGTTGTTCGTTCTCAAAATTTTGTAAAAGATTCATTTTCTTCTCCTTAGGTTAATTCAGATTTTTTAATATATTGATTCCATAAATCAGGTCGTTTTTCCCGCGTAATCGCTTCAGCTTGAGCTTGCCTCCACTTTTCAATATTTTCGTGGTGCCCTGAAAGCAAAACATCCGGAACAGTCCGGTCTTGCCATACGCGCGGACGGGTGTAGTGAGCATATTCCAGAAGTCCTTTTGAAAAGCTTTCTTCTTTCAATGAGTCCTCATCCCCAACCACGCCCGGCACAAGGCGCACAACTGCATCGAGAATGGTCATAGCGGCCAGCTCTCCACCTGTCAGGATAAAATCCCCCAGGCTGATGTCTTCTGCTCCCCATGCGTCTAAAACCCGTTGATCAATCCCTTCATAGCGTCCGCAAAGGAACACAAAAGGAAGGGCAGAGCTTGCCATTTCATGGGCCAATTTTTGCTTAAAAACTTGACCTCTAGGTGTCAGGTGAAACAACCGGGCTTCTCCTTTTTCCATCACAGAACTGAGAGCTTTGTCTACCACATCCGGTCGCATGACCATGCCAGGGCCACCGCCAAAACATGTGTCATCCACGGTTTGGTGCTTATCTTCAGCAAAAGACCGAATATCCACAATGTTAAGTTGCCACAGGTCTTTCTCAAGAGCTTTTCCAACAAGGGAATGGGCCAAGGGTCCGGGAAACATTTCCGGGAAAAGGGTTAGGATAGTGACTTTATGTGTCATCCGACCCTCCTTCAAGAAATAATTCGGCGCCCTTGCTTAAACGCAGCGTTCCCTTTTCAAGGTCCACTTCCACAACCATTTCATGGGTGAAAGGTATCATGTGTAAGGTGCCTGCGATGGTTTTCACCTCTAGTAGTTCCCCTGCTCCAAAGTTATAAAGGGCATGGACTGTCCCCGCAGACTGACCTTCCGTGGATATCACGGAAAGACCAATGAGGTCCTTATGATAATAGGTATCATCGACAAGCTCGGGCAAGCGTTCTGGGGCAAGCATAAGCTTGGATCCCCTCAAACTTTCAGCCTTTGTCCGATCGGTGACACCTTCAAAAGAGACAACAAGAACATCTTTGTTCTGGGACAGAACTTTTTTCACCGTATAAACTGGTTCTCCTTCTTCATTTGAATAGGGAGAATAAGTCTTTAAGTGGGCGGGATCTTCCAAAAAGCATTTCACCTTCACATGTCCCTGTATGCCATGAGCAGACGCAATCACAGCGGCACAGAAAAGGGAAGAAGCTGGGGAAGAACCTGAAACCATGAAATGTCCTTAAATCTTATTTTCTGGAACAGTTTCAGTGTCCCCTGTTGCAGGAGCCGAGGGAGGTGTTTCTCCTGGAATGGGTGGAAGAGCCTCTGTGTCGCCGGAAACACCTTGAGGAGAGGTTCCACCGCTAGCTGGTGTTTCTCCTGGAATGTCTGGAATATTTTCAGTCTCTCCTTTTTCCGAAGCCTCAGCTGGTGCTTCAGGTTCAGGGGCTGAGGCAGGTTCTGCCTTTGGCTCTGGTGCTGGTTTTTCAGCGGCAGCCTTACGTGCTTCCTCAGCTTCTTTGCGTGCTTCTTCCTCAGCTTTCATACGCTCTTGCGCTTTCGCCTTCGGTTGGGATTTCAACGTCATCCCAGGTGTTGCGGGCATGGCTATAATCTGCGCTTTTCCTAAGAACAAAGCCACCCGATCCGTAGGCTGAGCACCAACAGAAAGCCAATGCTTAATCCGGTCCACTTTCAAACGAATCCGATCCTGGTTTTCCTGAGGAAGCATGGGGTTATAGGTACCCACCTTCTCCACAAACCGACCATCTCGTGGTGAGCGTGCATCCGCAACAACAATTTGATAAAATGGGCGTTTTTTAGCACCACCCCGTGCCAGACGTATTTTTAATGCCATAGTGTTCTTTCAGTCCTCCTAAAGGTTTAACGGTTGGGCATCATGCCCTGTAGTCCTTGGCGTAAAAATCCTTTTTTGCCAAGTTTTTGCATACGCTTCATCATGTCACTCATATCACGGTGTTGCTTTAAAAGCTTGTTCACATCTTGAACCGATGTGCCACTTCCAAGAGCAATGCGCCTTTTGCGAGATCCGTTGATGAGGCGTGCATCTTTTCGTTCTTTTTTTGTCATGGAACGGATAATTGCGATTTGGTGCTGAATAAAATGGTCATTGAGGCCGGCTTGCTCTATTTTTCCTTGAAACTTATTCAAACCTGGGATCATACCCATCAGGCTGGACATGCCACCCATTTTATTCATTTGTAAAAGCTGGGATTCCATTGCATTGAAATCAAAAACCCCTTTTTGCATTTGAAGGGCAAGTTTTTCTGCCTCTTCCTGGTCTACAGACTCCATAGCCCTTTCCACCAAAGTCACCACATCACCCATTCCTAAGATGCGAGTGGCAATGCGGTCTGGGTGGAAAAGCTCTAGCTCATGGGGTCTTTCACCCGTCCCTAAGAGTTTTAAGGGTTTGCCGGTTACTGCACGCATAGAAAGGGCCGCACCACCGCGAGCGTCCCCATCAATTCGGGAAAGGGCGATGGCTGTAATGCCGACCTTCTCATCAAATTCTTTTGCAATGGTAACGGCATCTTGTCCTGTCATCGCGTCCGCAACGAGGATCACTTCGGTAGGCTTGGCTAGATTACGCACAGCCACCACTTCATCCATCAACGCTTGGTCAATGTGAAGGCGTCCTGCTGTATCTAAAATTAAAACATCATAGCCCTCAAGGCGAGCCCTTTCAAGGGCGCGGGCCGTAATCGTCATGGGCTTTTCATCGGCCAAGATAGATAAGGTGTCAATGTGACATTGTTGCCCTAACGTTTGCAGCTGCTCACGAGCTGCGGGGCGGTAGATATCAAGGCTCGCCATGAGGACTTTCTTCTTCTGCTTGGTGTGAAGATAGTTCCCTAGCTTAGCCGTCATCGAAGTTTTTCCCGACCCCTGCAATCCCACCATGAGGATGGCGACGGGCGGTACAGCTTTCAGCTCGATGTCTACAACTTCTTGACCTAAGAATTCAGCAAGGGCATCGTGCACAATCTTGACAACCATTTGGCCCGCACTGATGCTGTGAAGGACATCGTGCCCAATGGCTTTTTCTTGCACATTTGCGATGAAGTCTTTGACGACGGGCAGTGCCACATCCGCCTCTAAAAGCGCAATCCGAATTTCACGCATGGAGGCCTTTACGTCCGCTTCCGTTAAAGCGCCCCGTCCTTTTAGTTTGTCAATGATCTTGCCTAAACGACCGGTGAGGCCATCAAACATCAATTTTTCCCTAACAAAAAAGCGCCAGTGCGCGCAACGCGTGGACTGGCGTGATGAAATTTAAGGGGACATTAAGCTTGGATTGGGCTTTTGTCAAGGGGGTTGTGTGTTATCCATGACCTTCATTTTTTACAAAACAAGGGGGAATATTAACCAATTATTAGCGGATACTAGGATAAATTGATTAATGAACACAATCTAACCGACTGATTCGATGGAAAGCCAAAAGAGCACAAAAAATGAAAAATATACTTACAGCCCTCATGATAATAGCAGGATTAACCCAAGGAACAGCGGTTGTGGCTGATGTTACATTTATTCCAAAAAACAGCAACTACCAAAATAACTATCATTTTACAAGTAATTGCATTCCTGGAAAAGTATTTAGAAATCAGGGGCATCCTTTAGTAAAGTGTCAAGGTCCTGAGACAACGATTACGGATCTTGCTAAGAATACGACATGCAAAATTTTGGGAGCAGCCCCGACGGGTGACGCATGTAGGTATATTATATTTAAGATTTCAGGTGCTACGATCACTCTAAACTAATCCCCAAACCAACCATCACCAAAACGAGGGAGTCCCTTTTTCGGAGGCCCTCGCTTTTTTTACAAAATAAGGAAAAACGTTAACCAATTATTAACCAATTCAGGATAAATTGATTCATGAAAATAATCTAACTAACTGATTAGATTAAAAAACAGAGGAGAATTAAAAATGAAAAATACAATTAAAATGCTTATGATTATCGCTGGATTAACCCAAGGAACAGCAGTTTTGGGCGCCGATTTCAAGATTGTTGGAGGAGAAGGCAACACGATGTTCACGCTCGAGACAGCTGAAGTGACTTGCGATGGTCAAAAGAATCCTGAGGGAAAAACCATTGTTTCTCCTAAGCAAACAGTGAATTGTAAAATAGATGACCTAGCTCTGAACAACCTTTCCACCCCATTCGGGGTGAAGATAATTCTACGCGATTCTAAGAATGAACCGGCAGGAGTATTTGCAAAGTTGGAAAATAACAAAATAAAATTCGGCCAACCATTCGGTGGTGCAGTTGGAAACGACGGAGCAGAATCAATCAACTTACCAAGTCGGTAAAACCAATTTTTTATCCAAACAAGGGAGCTCCGTTTCAGGAGCTCCCTCTTTTTTGCCTGAAATGAAAAATAGATCCCTCAATGAAATGGGCCTGGGCAACTTCTTTTTTTAGGCTTATAATAAAGAAAAAGTTTCTAAGGAATCAAGAAAATGAAGTGTTTTGGTATTATGTCAGCGTATTTTCTTATGCTCGCAGCCACTGTCCCACCCGTAAATGCACAAACCCTGACCGTTGGAAATGTGAGGGTGTCTGTAAAAGCTGATTCGGCAGCATCTGCACAGGCACAAGCTCTTGATCAAGCCCCTCAACTTGCTTTTCAAAAGCTGGTGGCTGAAAATTTTCCTCAAAGTGCAGGTGGCCTTCCCTCATCAGAAGTCTTACGGGATATGGTGGATGATTTTTCTGTTGATCGAGAAAAGACAACACCAACAAGCTATGCGGCGTCCCTCACGTTTCAATTCAATGAACGTTTGGTTCAAAGTTGGCTTCACCGAGGACCCCAAGGGTCAGCGTCCGCAACCTTTGGGCGCCAACCTTATGAAGAATGCAACTCCTTAAACGTAACCGCAACCTACGCAACCCACGGGGAATGGCAACACATTAGGAAAACAGTGGAAAATTTTCCGGATGTTCAATCTCTATCCGTCTTTACCTTATCCCCCAAAAATGCGAATGTAAAAATTACATATAGGGGGGCTATCGATAAATTGAAGCAAGGCTTTCTGCAAAATGGGATTCTCTTGACGCAGCAAGAGGACGGCTGGATGGTTTCATCAAGTGAATTGGGCTTGCATTAACATAGGACTATAGCTTAAGGTATTGTAATGGAAAAAATAAACTTGAGACAACGTCGGGTAAACACATAATGACAACGGCTATGAATGTTCCAAACCTCATTACTCTTGCTCGTTTGCTAAGTGTTCCTCTTATCGTCTCTCTTATTCTTTCTCACCAATTAATGGCAGCTTTGGTTTTCTTTAGCATTGCGGGCCTTTCGGATGCGCTCGATGGCTTCTTAGCCCGCATCTTTAAATCACGGACAACCTTGGGTGCTTACTTAGACCCCATTGCAGATAAAGCTCTTTTGGTAGGCGTATTTGCAGCCCTCGGGCATACAGGGCTTGCAGAAATTTGGGTTGTCGTTCTCGTTGTTTTTAGGGACGTTTTAATTGTCGGAGGGATCATTCTCCTGTTTCTTTTTAAAAATACGGTTGAAATGAAACCGCTAATGATTAGTAAAATTAATACAGTCGTTCAATTGACCTACGCCCTAGTTATTCTTGCACAAGGGGATTTTTTGTTCAACATTCCCCATTTAAGTATTTGGCTGGGCTATATGGTTGCTTTTACGACTGTGATTTCTGCTTTTATTTATGTTAGGCTCGCTCTTAAATATTTTAACAAAATGGATGTTGCAACGTTATGATTAAAGATCGACAAACATGGCTTTGGTTAGCCGTATTGCTGGCCTTTGGAATAGCCCTCTACTTTCTAGAAAGCATCCTCATGCCTTTTCTTGCGGGTCTATTGGTTGCCTATGCAATGAATCCAGCTGTAAGAATTTTTCAAAAGTGGGGCATTTCACGAAAAGTTGCCAGCAGTTTTATGATTATAAGCTTTTTTCTTTTGATCGCTCTTCTCCTCTTTATTGCCATCCCCTTTATACAGACAGAGCTTACTGTATTGGCCTCCCACGTTCCCGAATATGGAGAGCGAATTATGACGACCCTAAAGCCCCTTTTGGAAGATGTTTTTGATTATACTTATGATGCAAAA
This sequence comes from Alphaproteobacteria bacterium, assembly GCA_013815465.1. GTDB lineage: Bacteria > Pseudomonadota > Alphaproteobacteria > UBA9655 > UBA9655 > UBA9655. The sequence continues at coordinate 35,730 of JACDGE010000002.1, forward strand.
CGCCTACGCACGTTTGCGAGTGCTAATTTGGGAGACGTCGTTTCCTGGGGGATTAAACTTTTAGCAAGAATTTTAACAAATAGTTTAGTGATTGCAAATGTTATCTCTTTAATTGTTATTACCCCCATCGTTGCTTTTTATTGTTTGAGAGATTGGAATCTCATTATTAATACCATTGATCACTGGCTTCCCCGGCCTTATGCGCCCACCATCCGTCGGGTCTTTAAAGATATCAATGAAACGATTGGTGGGTTTGCCAAAGGTCAAGCTCTTGTTTGCCTTATGATTGGAACTTATTATGCGATTGCCTTAACGTTTGCGGGGCTTGATTTTAGTATTGTTGTGGGTGTTGTCATTGGAGTGATGGCCTTTATTCCTTATGTGGGCGCCCTCGTGGGGTTGATATTAAGTATTGGCATTGCCTTAGCCCAATTCACGGAGTGGTCATCCGTGGGGATCGTCGCTGCAATTTTTGTCGTTGGCCAAACCATGGAAGCTTATCTTCTCATCCCTTATTTTGTAGGGAATCGTATCGGGCTTCATCCTGTCTGGGTTCTTTTTGCCCTTTTAGCAGGAGGAGCATTATATGGATTCATCGGAATTTTATTTGCGCTCCCGTGTGCTGCTGCTATTGGCGTTCTTATCCGGTATACACGCGAATTTTATTTCCTAAGTCCCTATTACCTTGGATACCCCCCTTCTTTAAACCAGGAGTCCCGTGAAGCAACTGATTCTCCCCTTTGAACCCTCACCCGCGTTTGGTGTAAAGGATTTTATTGTCTCAAGCTCTAATGAGGGGGCTTATATTTGGCTTATGGCCTGGCCTAGTTGGCCCCATCCTTGCCTCTCTATTTATGGAGAGAAGGGATGTGGTAAAACCCATCTTTCGAGCATTTGGCAAAGAACCTCAAAAGCCCAATATTTTAGTGCTCGGGATTTTAATGCCATAGAATTAGAAGCACTGTTTGAAGGACCCCCTGTTTTTATTCTAGATGACGCTCACTTTATTAAAAATGAAGAAAAATTATTTCATTTTTATAATCATTTAATCACTTCTAAAGGGAGTTTGTTGCTTCTTTCTCAGAGTGCGCCTGCCCGCTGGATGACGAATTTGCCGGACTTACGTTCACGGCTCAATGCCATTCCTGCCATAAAAATTAATGCTCCTGATGAAGCCCTTCTCACGCAAGTCCTTCAAAAATTATTTAGTGATCTACAATTAAAAGTAGATGAGGCTGTTATATGTTTCCTCATTAAGCATATGGAACGGTCGTTTGAAAGTGCACGACGATGGACAAAGGCTCTCAATGCTTTTGCCCTTACCGAAAGAAGAAATATTACGGTTCCTGCAGTCCGAGAACTTCTGTCCCGGCCAGATATGGTTGGAATAGATCAATAATTTCAGCTCTACCCCATTCTAAATCCATCCATTTGTCAAATGGAAATTGAAGACCGGTAAGGGTCCCCGGTGTGACACCATCCGTCAGAAAGTGAGGCATCACTTTGGCAAATTTTAGAATCGAAAATGCAACGCCTGGATTATGACCAATATAGAGAACTTTGTCCTTCTCCTCACTAACCAGCGTTAGATGTTCTAAAATTTTGTCTTCAGAAATATCATAAAAGCTTTTCGATATTTCAATAGCACTCGGTTCGATAATGGGTCGCAGGGGCTCTAAGGTTTCTTGGGCTCGAAGAGCTGCCGAACACATCACAAAGTCAAAAGAAATTTTCTTTTTGCGAAGGTATGCAGCGATAGCCTTTCCCTCTGCATGCCCTCTTTCATCTAAAGGGCGATCAAAGTCGGACCACCCAAGGCCATGAGGCTCGGCATGCGCATGGCGTAATAAGTAAAGTTGCTTCATGAGGACTAATATAGCAAAGAATTCTGCGCATTGAAATCACGATGTTGCAAGGTGGTGCAATAAAAACCAAAGTTTTAATCACCCCATCGCAACAAGCTCCCGAATCCCAGAACATATGAACCCCCACATAATGCATTTTTCTAGTGACAAATCAGGCGTATTTTTATAGGTTATACCCATGCTTCAACAAAAGAATTATTAAATCAGATGAATCCGCTTTATTTAAAAAAAATAAAAAAATTTTTTAAAAGAAAAATTTCTTTCTTTTTCCAGAAAAGATATTTCTTAACTTTAATTCATGATGTATTTATTGTTATTTTAAGTCTTCATGTTTCAATTTTTTTACGCTTAGGTGAGGACATTTCCCAGATGTCAACAAAAGCGATCGTTTTAAATACCTTTTTTTATGTCCTCTTTGCAATTTCAGTTTTTTTAGGAAAACATATTTATAGAGGGATGTGGCGATATGCCTCTCTGGGTGATCTTGTCTCAATTTCCTTGTCTGTGACATACATTACCCTTTTATATGTCCCTGTTATGTTGTTGCTACCGGCCAATCTTTCTCTTCCCCGGTCAACCCCATTAATCAATTGGTTTGTCCTAACAGCTTTTTTAGGAGCTCCACGTCTTTTTTATCGCATTTATTGTCAACATCGTAATAAAATGCGCTCTACAAGCCCTCATAAACCTAAAACCGCACTTGTCGTTGGCTCTGGCGATCAAACTGAACTCTTTGTTCGGGAGCTTTTGCGCCGTCGGGATAATACGTATGATCTTTTAGGAATTATTTCTCTCAAAAATGCGCATAGAGGCCAGAAGATTCATTATGTACAAGTTATAGGGACAATTGCAGAGATTCCTCTTTTAATTGAAGGGTTTAGGGAAAAGCATACGCCCGTTGAAATGCTTATTGTTGCTGATGAAAATCTGAGTACGAAGGTGCTCAAATCCCTTCTCGTTTTGGCAGATTCATTGGATCTTCACCTCGCGCGACTTCCCCATATTAGTGAAATAACTGATCTTCGAGAAAAGCCTCGGGTGAAACCTATTGCCATTGAAGATTTGTTGGGCCGAGCCCAGGCAAGTTTGGATCGTGAGGGTATGCGCGCCCTGATTGCTGGGAAAAGAATCCTTGTAACAGGTGCTGGAGGGACGATTGGTGGAGAATTGGTTCGACAAATCTCGGATTTCAAGCCTTCTCGCATTTGTCTCGTAGATCATAGCGAATACCTTTTGTATATGTCGAGCTTAGAGTTGGGCGAGCGTCATCCCGAGCTTCCTGTGGAAAATGTTTTAGCAAATGTGAGCTGTCGAGAACGAATACGTCATGTCGTGTCTTCTTTTAAACCCGACTTGGTGTTTCATGCTGCAGCTCTTAAGCATGTTCCTCTTGTAGAGGACAATCCCTCTGAAGGTTGTCTTACAAACGTTATCGGGACGCGAAATGTGGCAGATGCCTGTCGCGAATTTAATGTCAAAGCCATGTTGCTCATTTCAACAGATAAAGCCATTAACCCTACGAGTGCTATGGGAGCGACAAAACGTCTTGCGGAATGCTATTGCCAGGCTTTAGATATTCTTGAACAACAAAAACCGAATGGAACGCGCTACGTTAGCGTACGGTTTGGGAATGTCTTAGGATCTTCAGGCTCAGTTGTTCCTCTCTTCAAGCGCCAAATTGAAAAAGGGGGGCCAATAACACTTACCCATCCTGCAATGACGCGTTATTTTATGACGGTTCATGAAGCTGTAGAGCTTGTCCTGCAGGCCATGACTTTTGCTTTAAATTCAACCATTCAGGCAGGTAGAGTCTTTGTATTAGATATGGGAGAACCTGTAAAAATTGTAGACCTTGCTAAGCAAATGATAACTCTTGCAGGGCTTAAACTTGATGTAGATATAGAAATCAAATACACGGGACTGAGGCCAGGGGAAAAATTATTTGAAGAACTGTTTCATACCTCCGAAAATCTTTTACCCACGAATAATTCGAATATTCTGTTAGGCGCTCCCCGTACCGTAGATCATGGTTTTTTAATGCGTGCTTTTCAAGAGCTCGAGAGCGCTGCAAAAAATCAAGATGATGATTCTAGTATAGCTTTGCTCCACAGCCTTGTGCCGGAATATCAATCTGGGGGTTAAACAAAAGGGGTTTGCAGCAAGGCGGTTTCATATTAAGGAATAAAAGAGGTGAGGAACGATCAGCGGCACCATCCCAAAGGTCTCATTCACTCGAAGTCGGGAACCCAGGAAAATCAAAGAGTCGCGTGCAAATTTTCTAATATGCATTCATTACTCAGTTAAACTCAGCTGCCCCGAGTTTTGTTCTGCTATTGAAGTCGTAAGATAAAAACAATTTTGTTGGGAACAAGCATATGATAAGAATTTATTTGTATAAATCCTGGGGTCCCGCCTTCGAGGTAATGACGATCTCGGGGGACATTACACTATGAATAATCCTGCCGCCGTCTCCTCCTCCTCTCTAACCCCTATGATGCAGCAATATTTACAGATTAAAGTCCAATATCCTTCATGCCTCTTGTTCTATCGGATGGGGGATTTTTACGAGCTATTTTTTGAAGACGCACTTTTGGCTTCAAAGGCTCTTGATATCGCTCTCACCCGAAGGGGGAAGGGGAAAGAAGGGGAAGATATCCCTATGTGTGGTGTGCCAGCTCATGCGAGCGATAATTATATTGCTCGACTGATTCGCCAGGGTTTTCGGGTTGCGATTTGCGAGCAAACGGAAGAAGCTTCTGCTCGTAAGACAAAAGGGCCGTTAACACGCGATGTTGTGCGGGTCATCACTCCAGGCACCCTCACGGAAGAAAGTCTCTTAGAGGCTCATCAAAATAATTTTCTTACAGCCCTCGTCGTGAGTCGGGACGGAACTATCGGGCTTGCATCCATTGACATTTCCACAGGAGATTTTTTTGTGGAATCAACGTCTTTGCCGTTGCTTGAGACTGTGTTGGCACGTTTAAGGCCCGGAGAACTCCTCCTTCCCGAGACTTTTTTAAAAAATCCCGATTTCCATGATCTTTTTCAAGAGCTTAAAAAAAAGCTGACACCCCTGCCTGCCAGTCGTTTTGATCATGAGAATAGCCTTGAACGGCTCAAAGAACTCTATGGAGTTAAAACTCTTGAATCTTTTGGGGATTTTAAATCCCAAGAAATTGCAGCCTGTGGAGCTCTTGTAGACTATATTCGTTTGACGCAAAAGCGGGATATTCCGTCGTTGAAACCTCCTATGCGCCTTAAAGAAAGGGGGAGGCTTGAGCTAGATGCGGCAACCCGCAGGAACTTAGAGCTTCATCGTTCGCTTACGGGAGAAAAGCGAGGAAGTTTGTTAGAGGTCATTGACCAGACAAAAACTCCGATGGGGGCCCGCCTTCTCTCTTTTTATTTAGCAGCGCCTCTCACGGATTTAAAAGATCTGGAAAGCCGTTTTCAAAGCCTGGACTTTCTTTATGCTCATTCCTCTTTAAATCAAGCTTTACGAGCCGTCTTAAACTTCTGTCCTGATTTGGAGCGTCCTCTTTCTCGCCTGATGTGGGGAAGGGGAGGACCACGAGATTTGGCTATCTTAAATAGGGGTTTAAAGCTGCTTCCCGATCTACAGAAAATATTTGAACATCAAGAGATTCCAAAAAGTTTAAGCGCAGTCTTAAATCAATTGGGGGAGTATGAAGGCCTCACCCATCTTTTAACCCAAGCTTTAAAGGAGGAGCTTCCCTATTTGGCAAGGGACGGAGGCTTTATTCGTCCAGGCTATCACGCAGGTCTAGATGAGCTCTTGAATTTAAAGGAGAATAGTAAGCAAGCCCTAGAGGCTTTACAGAAAAAGTATGTTGTGGAAACAGGCATTTCAACTTTAAAAATTAAGCATAACAACATCGTTGGATATCACGTTGAAGTAACGAGTCAGCATAAGGATAAGCTGGGTCCAGTCTTTATTCATCGTCAAACCATGGCAAACGCCATGCGCTTTACGACTTCTGAGCTTGCAGAGCTGGAAAAGAAAATCATGGGGGCTTTGGATCAAGCCTTGGCCATAGAGCTGCAGCTTTTTCAGGATTTGGTTGATGCAAGTGTGGCGCGGGCATCTGAAATTATTGAAACGACCAAAGCCCTTGCGGTATTGGATGTTCTGGCTAGCCATGCTTATCTGGCAGGGGAAAAAAATTACGTCAGGCCTATCTTGGATGAAAGTTTAGCCTTTGAAATTGAGGGTGGGCGTCATCCTGTTGTGGAAGCACTTCTTCCTCAAAGCGTTCCCTTTATTCCCAATGAGTGTCATTTAAAGGGTCTCTGGTTGCTCACAGGGCCGAATATGGCAGGTAAGAGCACATTCCTAAGGCAGAATGCTCTGATTACTCTTATGGCCCATATGGGGATGTATGTGCCCGCAAAGAAAGCTCATATCGGCCTGGTGGATCGGATTTTTAGCCGGGTGGGAGCCAGTGATGACCTTGCAAGAGGACGCTCAACCTTTATGGTCGAAATGACTGAAACGGCAACGATCCTCAACCAAGCAACCCCTCGCAGCTTTATTATTCTGGATGAAATTGGTCGAGGTACCGCCACCTTTGATGGGCTTTCTCTCGCTTGGGCCTGTGTTGAGCATTTAGTTCATGTTAACCGATCCCGCTCGCTTTTTGCGACCCATTACCATGAGCTGACCGTTCTTGAAAAATCCTTGGAAGAGGTAAGTTGTTTTACGGTTAAAATCAGGGAATGGGAAGATCAAATTATTTTTCTTCACGAAATCACGGAAGGAACAGCTGATAAATCCTATGGGATTCATGTAGGAAAACTGGCCGGTCTTCCCCCTGCCGTGGTCAAAAGAGCGGAAGAGGTCTTAACCAGACTCGAGAAAACGGAGGCTAAACCTAAACTTATTTCCCAACCTTTGCCTCTTTTTATGGAAGCCTATCGTGGCCTTTCACCGTTGGAAAAAGCCCTTAATGCTTTGAATCCGGACAACTTATCGCCTAAGGAAGCCTTAGAAGAGCTCTATGCACTTAAGAAGTTGCTGAGGCCATAACGCCCACTCACTTCCCAATTCTTGAAACAATTCCTGTCGTACTTTGTCCTTTCACGAGATCAATAAGCAAAACTTCTCCTCCATAGCTTTGGACAAAGGATGCTCCCGATACTTTATCAATCGTATAATCAGCACCTTTAACAAGAACATCCGGCTTGAGGGCTTCAATGAGCTCAAGGGGAAAATCTTGACCAAAGAGAACGACCAAATCTACGCTTGCAAGAGACGCAAGGACCAAGGCTCGGGCCACCTCTGGTTGGATAGGGCGGGCAGGCCCTTTATAGCGGCTTACTGAAATATCTGTATTCAGTCCGACAATAAGTCGATCACCAGCCTTCCTTGCCGCTGCGAGAAGAGATACATGGCCAGGATGGAGCAAATCAAAGCATCCATTCGTAAAAACAACACGATGCCCCCGACGTTTCCACTTTTGAGTAATATCCTGCGCAGCCTGCCAACCAACAATTTTTTTCTCATGGCTTTCAAGCTCTTGGTGATGCAAGGCTGTCAGGAGCTCATCTTGATGAACGACGGCTGTCCCCACCTTTGCAACAACGAGACCAGCAGCCACATTGGCCAAATGCATAGCTTCAGACAAGGATCCACCGGCAGCAAAGGCTGCACCGAGCGTAGCAATCACCGTATCCCCAGCACCTGAGACATCAAAAATTTCAAGAGCTGTGGTCGGAAGGTGTTCAACAGTTCCCGAAGCCTCTACAAGGCTCATCCCCTTAGGACCACGGGTTGTAATCAGTGCCTTAAGATCACACATTGTAATAATTTTCTGAGCAGCTTCAACAACTTCATTGTGGGTTTGCGTCGAGCGAAGGGTGGCGTGGGAAAGTTCCTGACGATTTGGCGTCAAAAGGGTTGCCCCTTTATATCGACTATAGTCATGGCCCTTGGGATCAACAAGGACGGGTTTTTCGTATGTACGCGCTTCTTGAATAAGAGCCGCAAGTCCTTGCGGGGAAAAAAAGCCTTTGGCGTAGTCGGAAAGAATGACAAGGTCATGATTTTGAATATGATCTTTAAAGAGCTTTAAAAGTTCGATTTCCTGCGTTTGGTTTAGGGCCAGAGCTCTTTCAGCGTCCGTTCTTAGCACTTGCTGATTGGAGGCTATAAAACGGGTTTTTGTTGTCGTTTCCCTTTTTTCATCCACCATTAGATGAGATTTAATTTTTGGAGATGCGTTTAAAAGTTCTTGAATACGGGACCCACTTTGGTCTTTCCCAACAATAGAAATAAAGGTCACAGTGCATCCAAGAGCCTCAAGATTTCGAACAACATTTCCTGCTCCCCCTAAAGCTGTTTCTTCCTCTTTAATATGTAGGACAGGAATGGGGGCTTCAGGAGAAATGCGGGAAATGGATCCTCTAACAAACCGATCAAGCATAGCATCGCCGATGCACAAGATGCGAGTGGCAGAGAACTTATTTATAAGCTGTGTATCCATATCATTCCTTAAACTAAATCTAACTGATATTCGAGCGCTCCGCAAAACATCTGGCCAAGCGTAATATGCATTTCTTGCATGCGGGCGACCGTGTGAGAGGGGACACTCAAAAGAACGTCAACATTTCCGGGGAGGTCGCCCCCTGTTCCTCCTGTCAAGCCAACAGTGATAAGCCCTTGGGCGCGCGCTTCCTGAAAGGCTTTGAGGATATTTGGACTTTTCCCTGAGGTGGAAATCCCAATTGCGATATCCCCTTCTCTTCCTATAGCTTCAATCTGACGGGAGAAAAGGGACTCAAACCCAAAATCATTTCCAATAGCTGTAAGTGTGGATGTATCTGTTGTTAGGGCCAGAGCGGCTAAAGCCTTACGGGTGGTTTTATAGCGTACACTAAACTCTGTAGCAAGATGCTGGGCATCCGCAGCGCTTCCCCCGTTGCCAAAAAATAACAATTTCTTTCCTTGATTAAGGGCAGTGGCTGAAACATCCACCCACTCAGAAAAAGCAGCAAAAAGAGCCTTCTGCGTATTTTCCGCTACTTTGCGGTGCTCATTCCATTCATCTTCGTAAAATTGTTTAAGATCAAATAAAGGGGAAATTTTAGGGTTCCTCATTTTAAAACTCAACACGAATATGTTGGCTTCCTTCAACCTTTGGGCGGGGGGCAGTTTCGAACTGAATTTTTTCCCCCGGTAATAAAGACTGTGCGGAAAGGCGGTGTTCCCACTGATCCAAAATACATCCTTCTTCCTTGTATTGTTCTAGACACTGGTGGTGAGAAGCGTCCCCCATCAACTTAATCTTAAGGTAAGGAATGGCACGAACACTATCTGAGATATTGGTGACATTTCCCATGACGCGGATCATCTCAATGGCCCCCTCTTGATGAATCTGGGAAGATGCGTTTGCAATAGAGAGGCCCGATCCAGGAAGGGTGACGGGAAATCCCACAAGCTCATAATATTTCTCACCTTTTGGCCAGTGGGTTACGATCCAATTGCGCCCAAAAATAAGCGTACCTGTGCATAGAATAAGGATTCCGAAAAAACTCATCCATCCTACCCAGGAGGATTGTTTCACAGAGGATACACTCATTTGAAGAGCTAAATCAGCCCCCCCGATAAAGGGAGAGTTATATGTATGAAGAATAATATCAGGAATTTGTCGCCATACATGATGGCAGGCAATGCACCTGACTTGCCGTCCTTCTGGCGGAAGCAAACCTTCATCGAGCATGTACCTCTTTGAACAATGGGGACATGTGACAATCATAGAATCGATCCTTTTACCTTTTGTTGATGTTACTTATAAGCGTTTTGAAAGAATGGTGCAAGGTAGAGGGAGGTTTTCGGCGTGTGTTTATCTTGACCCCTAGATTTTTTTCTAAACTTAGAGTAAACTTTTAAAAAACCAAAGAGTTATACTTTATGCGTTGTCTGGCCACTTGTAATGCAGAAACATACGATCTCCATGGTCTTGCAATGGCATTAGATGATGTGGAATATATTAATTTCTACACGGATGCCCTTCATGCCTCCTATAAAGAATGGGATATTTTTATTTTTCATTATGGATGTATTGTGTTCTGGAATACACCCATCGACGAAGAAGCCAACTTTCTGACTCTTTTTAAACAGTTTGCTCAAAATCCTATTAATCCCGTATTTGAAGAGTTTGAGTATGCATTTGGCAGCAAACCACGGTTTTTTGAAGACAAAATTACTCTTGCAAAGACACGTTCTCATGCTCTGCAGATGCTAGCTGTTTCCTATGGCCTTTCTCAAGCCAATATACTTGCCACTTTTGAGGATCGGATTGATAATACAATTGAATTAACGAAGAACATTCCTCAAGAGTTGGCTCATAGGGGCAAAATCTCCTTGTCTCGAAAAAAAATTTCTCAAAGAATAGGCGCTCTTTTTATTGAGCGGAATTCTATAAATTTACACAGTGATATTTTGGACGCGCCGGCTTTTATATGGGATCATCCCGAATATGAAAGCCTTTATACATTAACCATTAATGACTTGGGGTTGCATGCTCGCACAGCTGTGCTGAATAGGCGCTTGGATATTGTAAAAGAACTTTTTGAAATGATGAGGGATGAGCTTACTAATCGCCACTCAACGATGGTCGAATGGATTATTACTGTTCTTATCATGATGGAAGTGTTTCTTACTCTTCTTATCCATGTTTTTCATTGGGTGTAAACCCCAGACCGGGAGAAGGAACTTCGTCGAAAGTACGCCACTGGAGTAATCCAGCGTAGGCGCTCTTATCGGATCTTACATTTACCATTCTACAGATTATTTTCGCGCAGGGCAATTTTTTTAATTGCCCATTTCTATGCGATTAAAGTGTGGTTTTTGAGAAGGGCCCCTCCCGACCAAAGCCCTTCCGGCGTGCTTCTGCGTAAGAGAGGGAAATAATAGCCGCCATGATAATAAACGCTCCCAGACAAGTCCAAAGAGACGGAATTTCAGCAAAAGCAATCACCCCAATGGCAGCACTTGCAAACCACTTCGTAAATCCATAGGGAATGAGGTAACTAATCTCTGTAGACGCATAGGCCTTGCTCAAACAAAGATGCGCTCCTGCTGCCAATCCTCCCATCATAAGAAGCCAAGGCCACTGCCAGGCTTCAGGAAAACTGCCATAGAAAAGAGTGGGAAGGAAAAGGGCAGGGGCCATAAAAAACAGCAGGTAACTCGTAATCAGTTGAGGAGAATCCGCCTTTGCAAGACGACGGATCATTAATGCTGCGCCTGAAAAACAGGTGGCTGCGAGGATCGGGAGGAGAGAGACCAGGCTTAGGATGCCGGTCGCAAAGCTGGTATGAGAAACAATTGCTCCACCGATAAAGCCAATTAAAATGGCGAGGCTCCGTTCTTTCCCAATTTGTTCTTTAAGGAAGAGACGGGCTCCCACTGCCGTAATCAAGGGGCCTAAAAACATCAACGTCACAGCTTGGGCAAGCGGCATATAAGAGATGGCGCTATACCACAACACAACCCCAATAGCGGAAAGAGCAATTCGACAGATTTGGAGCGCAGGGAAGTGGGTCCTTAAAGATTGCGGTCCATTTTGAACGACCCAAGGGATCAGGAAAATAAGACCAAAAAGGTTTTGAAAAAAAGCGACCTCATAAGCAGGAAGAGGGATGTGTCCTATGGATTCAGCGGTTTGGGATAGATAACGTACAATACCATTAATAGCTGAAAAACAGAGGAAAGACGTCACCTTCCAAAAGGCCCCCCGGAAATGAGGGGAACTTTGCCAATACCTGAGCAAGGCAGTCATTAGGCTGCTGTAGGAAGAGGGGCGCTCTTCGAAAGGTCGTTCTTTTTCATTGTTTGAACCTCATTCTTACAAAGGCTAACAGTTGCAATCAGAATAAAGAAAGATCCTACCCATGTCCATATAATTGGCCACTCATTAAAGAAAATCATTCCGATCGCAGCCCCAGCGATCAGACGGGTAAAGCTCATGGGGACCAGATAAGTGATGTCCGCAATCACATAAGCGTGTTGCAAGAAAACATAAGCTGTGGTCAATAGAGCGCCCATGACAATTAGATAGGGCCATTGCCACGCAAGCGGGGTAACCCAGTCAAATGAGGCAGCTAGCCCGAGAATAGGTAAGGATAGAAGAAAGAGGTACAAGCAAACCGTTTGAGGTGTATCTTTCTTAAGCTGTGTTTTTGCAAGAAGAGCAGAGGCAACGTAACAAGCACTCGCAGCCATTGGGAAAAGGGCCAAAAGCCCCACAGCAGTCCAATCAGCCTCACCATACAAGATCTCATGGCCGGTGATAAGAAAGGCCCCTGCAAGAGCTGTTCCGATAGCTGCCGCCCGTGCCCATCCACATTTTTCACCAAGAAAGAGCTTGGCACCCAAAATTGTAAAGAGAGGAGCGGCATATTTAAAAGCAACGACTTGCACAATGGGCATTTTTGAAAGAGCCGTAAACCAAAGAATAATTCCCAATGAGGCAGCGAGAGCGCGGCCCATATTCATTGCAACGGAGTTATTGGTTTTAAAAGCCCCCCTGCCTGTGGATAAAATCCACGGAAGAATAAAAATAAGCCCAAAAATGGTTTCAAAAAAGGCGAGCTCTGTAGCAGGAATAGGAGTAAGGCCCGCTTCCTTGGCGGATAAGGTAAAATAGCGTACAAGCCCATTAATCCCTGAAAAACTTAAGCAGGAACACACTTTAAAAATCGCCCCTCGGATGGCAGGATCACGCCATTTCTCCGAAAAACCGGACTTTACACCAGCGGTGGGCATAACTGTGGACATATCTGTCATTGATTCAACTTTTACCTCTTGAAAAGCTCATCTCGTCATTCATATAGCAATTTGTATGATCTTTTACTAGTTTTCTTTTTCAAGAATGAGAAAAGAAATGGAAGGTGTTGGAAAGAAAGAGTTCTTTTTATGGGTTCAGTCATCAGTATTTAGAAAGATTTTTGTGAGTTGCGATGGCGCCTTTGCGCTTCAGCTTCAAGAACTATCTCAATACCGCTTCCTGCACACTGATAACGGCCTCCCCCCCATCCTCCTCATTCAGGATCTCTTTCACCCGAGTAGCCAGGTCAATCAGCGTAAAAGGCTTGGGGAGGAACTGAATCTGAGAATCGTCCTTGATTCGACTGTAAAACGTATCTTCCGCATAGCCTGAAATGAAAAGGACTTTTTGGTTCTCTCTCAATTGATTCATTTTATTCACAAAAGTAGGTCCATCCATGTTGGGCATAATCACATCAGAAATCACGAGATCGATTTTTTCCGGATGAGACTCCATGTACTTAAGGGCTTCCTCTCCATTAATGGCTTCAATGACTGTGTGGCCCTTGCTCCGGAGGGCCCGAGCGCTAAACAATCGTACCGCATCTTCATCTTCAACGAGCAGAATTGTACTTGAGCCAGTTAAATCTTGAAGCTGAGGCTTTTCTTGCGTAATGAGTGTCGCTTTGAGAATTTCTTCAGGGGTACAATGGGGAAGATAAATGCTAAAAGTTGTTCCTTCTCCCAAGGTTGAGACGGCATAAATAAATCCTCCCGCTTGTTTGAGAATGCCATAAACCGTTGAAAGGCCGAGGCCTGTGCCTTCTCCAACCTCTTTTGTCGAAAAGAAAGGATCAAAGATACGGTCGAGAATTTCTGGCGTCATTCCTTCGCCCGTATCCGTAATTTCCATTAGAACATACTCCCCAACAGGGATTGTAAGATGGCCATGACGTTTGGGTTTTTTGAGCTCACAATTCTGGGTCGTGAGTGTAATGATTCCTCCTCTGGCCATAGCATCACGGGCATTGACCAGGACATTCATGACGACTTGATCAAAGTGCCCTTTGTCAATGAAGATGAGGCCTAGATCACGTGTATACTTGATTTTGAGATCAAAGTTTGCGCCCAAAAGGCGACGGAGGAAAGCAGAGAGTTCCGTGAGGGATTCTGCCACATTTAAAACAATAGGCTCTAAGGTTTGCTTGCGAGAAAAGGCCAAGAGTTGACGCACCAGATTTGTTGCACGTGTTGCATTTTGTTTGATCTGCATCACATCCGTAAAAGATTGATCGCCCGGCGTTTGCCGCATCAGCATAAGGTCACAAAATCCCGTCATAACCGTCAAAATATTATTAAAGTCATGAGCGATACCGCCAGCCAATTGGCCAACAGCTTGCATTTTTTGGGACTGAACCAGCTGACTTTCAAATCGTTTTTTCTCTGTGATATCATGGAATTGAATAAAAAGACCCATTTGATTTTTAACGGGGATAGGAATAATATAGGCAGAAAGGATCGATTCCTTTGCATCATTGAGGTATATTTCCAAAGGCTCGCCATTATATTTACCATCCAAATAGAGGCTGAACGTATTTTTTATCTCTTCCTTTTGAGCCTCTACAATACAATCTAAAAATAGGGCTCCTTGAATAGGCGTGTCATCCGTCCAGAAGCTTTCTTGAAATAAAAGGTTGGAGTCTTGAATTTTTCCATTCTCATCCAAGAAAATGATGGGGAAGGGAGACATATCAATGACTCTTCTCAAATCACTGTAATTCGCAAAGGGAATGTGGGCATTTGGGACAAAAAAGTTGACAATTGAATGGGTTATTATTCCGTTGTCGGTCTGGAGGAGATCTTGTTCAATAAAAGCACTTTTTGTCCGTGAAGCAGAGGATATAAAATCACATTTTCCTTGAATTTCAGTGAGTTTTCTTGGTTTATGCGCCTTTGGCTTAGCCAGTAGTTTTGAAAGAGAGATTCCCTCAAGCTGTTCCGGAGAGTAACCCAGCCAGCTCGCAAATTTATCATTGCAAAACAGCAGAATACCCTCCTCGTTGAGAGAAAAGAGGCCTTCGCCGGAATGATTCAAAAACTGTTTAATAATTTTAAGCTGGGTGAGGTATTTAGAATTTTCATCCCTTTCCTGGGTGACATTGGTACACTGCCAAAGAGCTTTTTTGCCTAAAAAGGGGGTGGTCTGGATGCGCCACATTTCCTCTCGATGGAGACCCTGAAAAAAAAGAGTTTCCACGCCTGGGATTTGCTGTTCAAAATTATTTATCAGTCGATCAAGAGCAGCGCGACATTCCGTATTAGTGAGAATTTTTTTTAAAAAAGGAATGCTTTCAGCCCACCAACAATCTTCTCTAGCGCTTTTATTTCCATAACAAAATTGAAAATCACGGGTTAAAACCAAAAGAGGTGTCTGTACCGCTTCATACCCCTTTGATTCTACGTATTGTCTTTGGGTGTTGGATTTTAATTTCTGAAGATGAATGAGCAATAAGAGCCCCATTGATCCCGCGCTCCCCATCATTATGAGCGTAAGCATAAAAAATTCCGGCTGGGTGGTGAGAAGCATCATGCCTGCCCCTAGGAGAAGAATGAGTCCTACATTGCCTAGGCAAAGCGCCCAGATAAGCCCCATCCCTTGAAATGAAGATGAAATGGTAAAAAAGGTTTTTAATGGAGGGTGTAGCTCTTCCTGTAACATTTTTTTCACGTTTATTAGGATATAAAAAGAATTGTCTAAGAATTAAGAGGAAATGTCAATTTTATTTTGAGGTTTTCCAAGGTCGTCATTACAACCCCAGCGAAGGCAGGGGTTGTAATGACGAGATGGAGCGAACAAGATTACTACATAATCCTTTTATAAGCTTTCATGAGTTGCTCAAATTCTTGCCGGACTTGAAAGGCCATGATGTCGATTTGATTAATCTCATAGGATAGGCGGTGGTATCGATAGGCCAGTCTCCCTAATTCTTCAATCGTACGACCTAACTTTTCAACTCGTGTATTTAGGGCCTTCAAAGAAGCGCACGGTTGGTTTATGGTTTGGTCAGACATGATCAATCCTCCTGTTTAGGGTTATTATGTTTAGTGAGCGAACAGGGGCTCTAGCCCTGTTCGCCACGTTGATCATTTTATCACAATCAAATTCCAAATCAACTAAAAATTTAAAAAAATTGTAGCTATATGTTTATTTTAATTCATTTAATTAAAGTAAAAAAAATTAAAAAATTTCCCTAAGCCGCTTTTCTTATGGTAAATTTTTGAGACCCTGAAATGATCCCGGATCAAGCCCGGGACTAAGGGTGCATGACAATACGGCGTGGTGTACCTTCTTTGAAGGCAACGGGGTATCAGCCTCTCTGGCTGTGTTCTGCTAAACTGCCGTGTTGTTCCATCGTACCTGCCATCGTGTGGGCAATCAGGCGCAGCTCATCTTTAAGCTTCTTTAAAAATTCCTCCCGTCCGTCTTTTTGATGTTGGAGAGAGTGGTTCAGCAAGCGATCAATATTTTGAAGGCATTTGAGGGTTTCTGCATCAAGGGTGGAAGGAGCGGCCGAAAGGTGAGTGTGCAATTGAATTTGACCTTCCGCGAGTTTAATCATCAGATTTTGTTGGGTTTTATTTTGCTCCGCCATGAGAGAAAGCGAATGAAGCAATTTATCTAAGACCAGGCTTTTTTGTTTCTCATTTTTTTCTGATTTTTCAGCTGCTTGTATCAATTTATCTACAGATTCAATGTTATGTGTTAAAAGCCCTTTAAGAAACCCCAGGGGGGCGGGTGAGAGAGCTGTGCTTGCCTTGTTTTCATGGGAACAGGCCGTAAGATAGCCATCTGTTTCATTCAAAAACCGATTATAGGCCTGGCCCACCTGCAGCTCCAAAGCACCAATCAAAAGGGATCCTCCCAACCCAAAAAGAGAAGAACTGAAGGCCGTCCCCATTCCCGCGAGAGGGCTTTGGAGATTTTCCTTTAAAAGGGTAAAGAAATGAGCTGAATCTCCTCCATCCGATGGCATATTTTGGATCAGTTTTGCAATGGAGGCGATGGTTTGGGAAAGCCCCCAAAACGTTCCGAGTAACCCCAAAAACACTAAAAGCCCTATAAGGTAACGGGGAAAAACGCGCTCACTTTCCAATCGGTCTGCCAGGGAATCTCCGAGTTTTTTTGCAAGAGTGGGATCCAACTCCACATTCTTTTTCTGAAAAAAGGCAATAAGAGGTTCTAGTAAAACCGCTCGTTGAAGAAATGACAAGTGCCATTGACCTTGCTTTAAATTTTCAAGCACCTCTGCGTCTCTTTTTAAGCGATAAAGTTGGTAAAAGGCAAAAAGAATGCCAGAAAGCGTTAAGCCAATAATAAGAGAATTCAGCCCCAAGTTGCTCAAAAAAATGGTTTGCAAAGAAGGGAAAAAGTAAATACATGTGCCGATGAGAACGAGGATGCTAAGACCCATTCGCAGGAAATAGGGTTGAAGTTTCATCGCGTAATCCTTTCATAAGTTATACCTCGCATTTTACATCTTAATTTTAAAACTGCAAGGGTCTGGGATCTTCCGTATAGGTATTATAGATTCTCCCATCTGCTTCCGCAATGTAGGGCTCGTCTACAATCTGAGCTGTCAGGAAAATAACAAGTTCTGTGAGTTTTTGATCGTCCTCTTTACCCTTTGCAAACTCCCCAAAAAAGGGAATATCGTCCAGGACAGGGATTGCAGCAGTTGCAGAGGCCATACGGTCTTCCATCAGTCCCCCCATTACCACAACTTGCCCTGATTTTATTTTTAAGACCGAATCAAGCTCCCGCACTTGAACAACAGGAACGGTTGATTTCACTTTTTGATGAGACTTAATAGCTACAGCTGGATCTTCCACCTCCTTTTGTACACGGGAAATCGTTGGACGCAACGTCATGGTGATCTCTCCTGTTTGAAGGTTGATCGAAGGCTGAACAATCATGACCAGACCAATCGGGACAGTGAGGGGATCGCTGGAAATATTCTCGACGTCTGGTTTGCCATCAGCTTGGAAATAGCGATCAAATTCAAGGTGAAAAAAGACTTCGTTGGTCGCAACCTTTAGCATGGCGGGCTGGTTATTCATAACCGTGAGGCGGGGGTTAGAAAGGGTCCTAACGGTGCCAAATTTCTTGACTAAATTTAACACAGAGGAAAATTGCTCATTCTTCATTGAAAAGGAAATGATATCTCTCGTTGGGAAAGGTCCTAGAGGAGCGGCCAGCTGAACAGCATCGCCTAATTGCTGCCAATTAATGCCACTCTTAAATTCGTTAGCCAGCGTGACCTCAACAATTTTTGCTTCAATAATAACCTGGGCGGAGACCGCTTCTTTTAGTTTTTTCAGATAGTGTGTGAGTTGCTCATGTTGTCGGGCTGTTCCCAAAGCCATGATAAGGCCAGCCTGCTTATGGAGTGTGTAAGGCTGAGGGCCCTTTGAAGCAGAGGCTAGCTCTGGATTTAAAATCATTTTAAGATTTTGTCCCCGCTCCGTCCAAAAATCCATGTGGGTCTGACCCAAAAGAACACTATCTGAACCATTTTCTGTTCCATTTTTATGATCAACGGGAGAAAAAACATTTGTAGATACGGAAATTCGATTGTCGCTTTTGCGGGTATGATTCAAAAATTGAATGTTATAAGTGGCCAGGTAGGGATCATCGGGCTCAATCAAAATACGATTGCCTTGAATTTGAAAGCGATGGTTTGTTAGAGCGCATATATCCTGGATCACATACATAAAAGGCGTATGATATGTGTTATAGGTGATGCCGAGTTTTTGAAAATTGATTTGGGGACTTAAGGCTATCCCCACACCTGTTTGGTGTCCCAACTCTGTTAAAACAGTTTTAAGAGGGATGTTTTCAGATACGGAGAGGAAAACCTTTTTCCTCATTTCAGGGCTTAGAGAGGGGGCCTTTAAGGGTGGTTGCGCCCTGGGACAAAAAAGGGGAGGGGGCTTTTGAAGCAAAGGAGGGTTTTTCAGGTTTTCATAATCTTCTTTTTGAAGTTTCAGGCTGGGATCATGATAGTGCCGATGGTCAATAAGCTCACAGCCTGTTAGAAAAATGATAACGCCCAAAAGGACGTGCTCCCCCATTTTTATCATATTTAATTCTCTTTTCTTGTTTTAAGCAGTGTAAAACAACTGCAGTAAAAATTTCAATAGAAATTTTAGGACGAAAAGGTTTGCTTGAGGAATAAGGTCTTATAAAGAAGAATTTTTAATGATTCTTTTTGAGCTCATGAGCCATGAACATATACATGGCAGGAACAACAAAGAGGGTAAAAAGTGTTCCTATGGAAACTCCTGTAACTATCACAAGACCAATACTAAAACGGCTTACAGCTCCTGCACCTGTAGCCATGATTAAGGGAAGCACGCCTAAAACCATAGCAAAGGTTGTCATTAAAATAGGCCTCAAGCGAAGGGCTGACGCCATTTCAATGGCATCCCTTTTATTTTTCCCTTCTACCTGAAGATCATTGGCAAATTGCACGATAAGGATACCATGCTTGCTAATCAAACCAATCAATGTCACAAGGCCGACTTGGGTATAAATATTGATTGTTGCGCCCCCCACCTCAAGATTTATAAAAATCATCGCCCCGCAAATAGACATAGGAACACTAACCAGAACGATAAGCGGGTCACGAAAGCTTTCAAAAAGGGCCGCGAGTGCCAGAAAAATGATGATAATGGCAAAGAAGAAAGTGACCAGAAGAGAGCTTCCTTCTTTCTCGTACTGCCTTGATTCACCCGCATAATCTATGGAAAATCCCTGGGGAAGGTTATCACTTGCAATTTTTTTCAAAGTTTCTAGGGCGCGTCCTATTGTAATGCCAGGTTTGGGGACAGCAGAAATCGTTGCCGAATTCAGTTGTTGAAAGTGATTGATGGACTGGGGGACCACCGTTGCCCGCGTGCGTGCGACTGTAGAAAGGGGTATGGCCGTTCCATCTTTTGTCGTTAAATAATAATTGAGAACCTGATCATAATTAATACGATCATTGCGCTCTATTTGCGGGATCACTTTGTAGGATCTCTCGTAAAAATTGAAAAAATTAATATACCCTTCACTTAAAGCAGATTGGAGAACATTTCCGATATCTTGCATGTTAAAACCCATTAGGGCCGCTTTGTCACGATCAAGCTCGATCGTTGTTTGGGCTTTATCAATTTTAAGGTCCGAATCTAGATAGGCAAAAACACCGCTCTCTTCAGCCTTTTCCATCATTATTTTAGAAACTTCAGCCAAGCGATCAAAAGATTCTGTCGTTCCCACGACAAATTGGACAGCGACTCCTCCGCTGGAACCGGGAAGAGAAGGTAGTTGATAAGCAGCAATTTTCCCGCCCGTAATCTGATCAAGCTGTGCCTGAACTTGTGGTTGTAACTGGCTCGCCGTTTGCTTTCTTTCATCCCAAGGCTTAAGAATCATTCCAAGCGTACCTCTGTTAAGAGCGGGGGACCCCTCCACTTGGTAAACTTGAGCTGTTTCTGGAAATTGGCGCAAGCCTTCATATACTTGATTGGCATAGAGTTGAACTTGACCTAAGTTTGCGTTGGCTGCGCCCGTTATGTCCACAATAACAAATCCTTTGTCTTCTTGAGGAGCGAGTTCAGCCGTAGAATTCACATAAAGAAAATAAATACTAGCAATTATTATAATTGAAAAAATCCCCGTAACAGGAAGAATATTGAGGGATCGATGTAAAATTCTTTCGTATCCTTTTTCTAACTTTCCAAAATAGCGATCAATAAAAGCACTAAATTTATTTTGGCTATGTCCTCTCAGAAGTTTTGAGCACATCATAGGCGATAAAGTCAGAGCAATGACAGCGGAGACAGCAACTGTTGCTGCAAGAGTAAAGGCAAATTCTGTAAAGAGAACGCCTGTGAGCCCTCCCATAAATCCGATAGGCAAATATACAGCAATCAGGACCACAGAAATAGCAATAATGGGGCTGGCCAGTTCCTGAGCCCCTAAAATGGAGGCTTCTAGCGGTTCCATCCCATTTTCTATATGGCGATAAATATTTTCTACAACAATAATCGCATCATCTACGACCAAACCAATCGAAAGAACGAGAGCTAAAAGGGTCAACAAATTAATGGAATATCCTAAAATAAACATGACAAAGAAGGCCCCGACAAGGGAAAGAGGAATAGCAACCAAAGGAATGATGACCGTCCGCAAAGATCCCAGGAACACAAAAATAACCACAACGACAATGGCGACTGCCTCAAGCAAGGAACGAATCACCTCATGAATGGAAGAATCAATATATTTTGTCGCGTCATAAACAATTTTTGCTGTTAATCCCTCTGGCAGCTGGCTCTGAATGGAGGGGAATACTTTTTTTATATTCTCAATGACGGTGAGAATGTTGGCTGCAGGGATGACTTTAATGCCAATGAAAACGGCTTCCTGTCCATCAAGCTTTACATTTACATCATAGGTTTCTGCACCTAAAGAGACGGTTGCCACATCTTTTAAATATATGATGGCCTCATTTTTTGATTTTATAATTAAATTGCGAAATGTCTCAATAGACTCTAACCCTGTATCTGCGGTCAGATTCACCGTCACCATCGCATCATCTGTTCGGCCCACAGCGGTTATAAAGTTATTCTGGGTAATAGCAACGGCAACATCATTTGGAGTGACCCCAAAAGCAGACATTTTAACCGGATCAAGCCAAATCCGCATGGCCAATTGGCCGCCTCCAAGGATATCCGCAGATTGTACATCAGGGACAGCCTGAAGTTTTGGCCTAACAACACGGGTCAAGTAATCTGTAATTTTATTGCTGGATAGGTCTTTACTATAAAAGCCCATGTACATGGAAGCAATAGGGTCCCCCACAGTAACTGTAATAACAGGTCTTTGTGCACTTGGCGGGAGAAGATTTACAACAGAATTAACCTTTGTCGTGATATCCGTTAAAGCAATATTTGGATCATAATTGAGGCGAAGATTCGCCGTGATTGTGCTCACACCTTGAGTGCTTGAGGAGATTAAATAATCAATCCCGCCGGCCTGTGCAATGACTTCTTCAAGAGTTTTTGTAATAAATCCAGCCACTAGGCTTGGATCCGCACCTGTATAGACCGTTGTTACAGTCACCACAGCATTTTGCGTAAAAGGGTATTCACGAATCGGCAGCATACCCAAAGACTTTAAACCCAAGACAAGAATCATCAAACTTACGACTGAAGCCAGTACGGGTTTGCGAATAAATAAGTCTGTAAATTTCATTTAAATAAATGCTCTCTATTTATTTTTATAATGAGGGTTAGGATTATTGGTAGGTATAACCTTATTGTTAATCAATACAAGACTTCCATTTTTAAGTTTTAGCTGACCAGAAGTGACAACCAAATCACCCTTTTCAAGGCCCTTTAAAATTTGCACTTGATCTCCACGGGTTTCGCCAAGAGTCACAAACTTCTGATGGGCAACGTAAATCTTTTGTTCTTCCTGAGTTTTGGCTTCCACAGACTTCCCTTGATGGTCTTTCTGGTGTTCTTTTAAGGTATAGACCGCATCGCCATAAGGGTTATAGGTTATAGCAGCTTGGGGTAAAGTAAGGTGTTCTTTGGGAGATCCGACCGTAATGTCAACCACTCCATACATCCCTGGTAGTAGCTTTTTGTCTGGATTTGTGAGGCTTGCTTCCACAGTTACATTTCGTGTTGCAGGGTCAAGCCTAGGATTGATCGTTGTAATTTTTCCCGTAAAGTTTAGATCTCGGTAGGAGTCGGTTGTTAACGTAATTAATTGTCCCGGTTTAATTTTAGTGAGCTCTTGCTGGGGCAAGTAAAAATCCACATAAATAGGATCAAGAGACTGGAGGGGTGCAATTTTATCTCCAGGATTTAGGAATTGTCCCACGCTTATATTAATAATTCCAAGTCGTCCTGAAAAGGGAGCCCGTATGGTTTTTTTGGCCACAATTGCGGCTTGTTGATCTGCTAAAGCCTTCTTGCTCTTTACATTTGCCGCATCCGTATCGAGGGTTGCCTTGCTGACTCCCTGGATGGCATATTGCTTTTTATCCCGCTCATAGATAACTTGTGCGAGTTCAGCATCTGCCTCTAAAGCATGAAGTTGAGCAGTTTCTGCGTTTGCATTAAGTTCAATTAAGACCTCACCCTCCTTAATGTCTTTGCCTGCATTTTGTTTAATTGTCTTTACCAGTCCGGTGATCTCAGTTGTTACATCAACCCCATTGATGGCTCGAATAGTTCCTGTCGCTGTAATCTTTGTTTGCCAAGACTCAGAAGGAACGGGCATGGCGGAAACCGCGACAGGTGGAATGCCACCTTCCGTCATCGATTTTTGCATCGCTGCAGATTGATAAGCCTTATAGAAAAAAATCCCTCCAAAAAGGAGTGCCATAAGGGTCAGCATAATCATCATCGGTTTAAGAATTTTAGTCTTTTTATCATCTGTCATGGAGGGCTCACTTCTTCGGTTTCAAGAGGTTTGCAAGGCGTATCTCGATTCCACCAGCCTCCTCCCAGAGCTTGGAAGAGGGCAGCCGTATCCGTATAACGGCTTGCTTGTGCTCTAATTTGGTCAATGCGTGCTGTATGGTATTGCCGTTGTGCAAGCAGAAGAGCCACATAGTCTACGGCCCCAATGGTATATTGGGCTTGGGTAATGTCCAGGGCTTTTTTAGCGGCGATTTCAGCTTCTGTTTGAACTTTAAGAAAATCAGCATCTAGTTTTAAAGCACTCAAAGTATCAGCTACATTTTGAAATCCGGTCAAAACGGCTTGTTTGTACTGGGCACAGGCCTGTTCGAACTCATCAATCGCAGCTTCCCGCTTTGCAATCAATGCGCCACCTTGAAAAATAGGTTGCACAACGTTAGAGACCATGCTCCAGAAAAGTGAGTTTTTCTCAAAAAGACTGTCTAACTTAATGGCGGACCATCCCAAGTTACTCCCATTAAGGGTGACTTGCGGAAGCAAATTAGCTGTGGCCACACCAATCTGTGCACTTGCAGAATGGAGAAGCGCTTCAGCAGCGCGAATATCTGGACGTTGTTGGACAAAAGACGAAGGAACGCTGACAGGTAGCTCCTTTGGCAAAGTTAAGTCATCTAAATTAAACGTTGGTAAATTAGCTTGACTGGGTACCTCGCCCGTATAAGCAGCGAGCGCATTTCTTGTTTTATCTAACTGCAGTTGGAGGATAGGAAGAGTGGCTTGGTTTTGGGCAAGCTGGCTTTCTTGCGTCAAGACATCCAAGCGAGAGGACCCTCCTAACGCGAATTTTTTCTTTGTGATGTCGAGGACTTTCTTTTGAGAATCAATTAAATCCTCCGTTGACTTAATCTGAGCACGCAGGGAAGCTTCCGTAATCGCTGAGGTCACCACATTGGCTGCTAAAGTTAAGTAAGTAGCTTCCATAATAAATCTTTGATTCTCGGCGAGGGCGGCGGAAGACTCAATTTGGCGGCGAATTCCCCCAAACACGTCTAATGTGTAGGTAACATTTACCTGAGCGTTATAAAGATTGAAAGTAATAGGAGGCGTTGTCTGGCCAGATATACTAGACCCGTTAAAGCGCTGTCGTTCTCGTGTATATTGCGCCCCCACAAAGGGAAACAAGCTCGCAATAGAAACGTTCAAGGTTTCTTCTGCTTTATTTAGAGCGGCTTGCGCGGCTTGAAGATTAGGGTTGTGGCAAATCGCTTTTTTGATGAGTTCATTTAAGGATTTTGAATGAAAAAGCTCCCACCACTGGCCGGGAATGTCCTTTCCTACGACAAAGTGCTGCGTCTCTCCCCCGTGAATTTTGGTCTCAATCGTTTTTTCAGGAAGCTTTGTTTCCGTATAGGAGTCGGTGTTAGGCGCCATTGGATTTTCAAAATCTGGGCCAACCATGCATCCTGTCAAAAACAAGCTTGCGAATAATAAAGAAAATAAAAACTTCAAATACAATTCCTTTTTTTATTTTTTAATTGTATGCAGATGAGGTATGGGGTGATTGAAGCTAAGCCCGCTTCTGTGCCGTCTCGTCATCGCGCACCCTTGCAGAGGGCGTAAGGATCCAGAAAGCCGTAAAAACAGGATTGCTACGAAGCAAAGCTCCTCCCAATAGCACCACTAGGGGTTCTTTTTTCCCATATTTGATCTCCCCGTTTCATGGCTCCCCATAATTAATAAAACTTTAATAAATTTCATGCTAAATTGTTTTTATAAGAAAAACAAGAGGATTTTCCAATTTTCCACTTAAAATCTATTCGCTTTTTCTCTTTCCTACGTTTGCGTCCCTCCTTGTGGGATGGACTTGCATTGGTCGTCGTCACTACGGGCATCACACTCATCGTTTGGGGAAGTCGAGACATGACCATCCCCTATACAATGACCCAAACTCTACCCTTATCTTTAGACCCTGTTAATCTTCCTTATTATGCACTTCGAACCGTATTACGTATGTTTTTTGCGCTTATTATTGCTCTTATCTTCAGCTTTATCTACGCGAGTCTAGCTGCAAAAAATAAACGCGCGGAACTGTTTTTGCTTCCCCTTCTCGATATTCTCCAATCCGTCCCTATTTTGGGTTTTTTATCTATCGGCGTTGTAGGATTTATTTCTTTTTTCCCAGGGAGCCTTTTAGGCCTGGAGTGCGCATCGATCTTTGCAATTTTTACCTCTCAAGCGTGGAATATGACCTTTAGCCTTTACCAATCCTTCATTAGTGTACCTAAAGAATTGACAGAAGTGGCCACTGTCTATCATCTTTCTCCTTGGAGACGCTACCTGCGGCTGGATGTGCCCTATGCTGTTCCTCAACTTTTATGGAATTCTATGATGTCCGTTTCAAGCGGGTGGTTTTTTGTAGTGGCTTCAGAAG
The DNA here is from genome assembly GCA_013815465.1 of Alphaproteobacteria bacterium. Taxonomy (GTDB): domain Bacteria; phylum Pseudomonadota; class Alphaproteobacteria; order UBA9655; family UBA9655; genus UBA9655. Next base: position 61,291 of record JACDGE010000002.1, read on the forward strand.
CCATCACGGTTTCGGGCCATTCTATCATGCTCCCCGGTGTTGGATCTTATATTGCTTTGGCTGCGAAAGAACAATCACCGGATGCTATTTTATATGCGATTCTGACCATGCTGATTGTTATTCTCTTGTATGATCAACTGCTTTTCCGCCCTCTTCTGGCCTGGAGCGACAAGTTTAAGGCTGAGCTAACAGCACGCAATGCAATTCCCTCCTCGTGGGTTTTAACGATGATTAGGAGATCGGTTCTTTTCTGTGTTTTTGATGTAGTATGGTCTGGAATTTTAAATTTTTTTGATAGTATGCTTGAAGCACTTAGCGTCAAAAATTATGGAATAGCTAAAAAGCACAATGAGTTGGCAATGATGACAACTAAGATATTAAGCTATGCTTTCCTTTTGTTTTTTATCTTTATCTTTGTTTATTACGGATTTGAAGCCTATTCCTATTTTGTAGAAAAAATTGCTTTTGAGGAAATTCAACACGTGATTTTCCTAGGCTCGTTAACGCTTATAAGGGTTGTGATTTTATGTGGACTTGCCTCTCTTATTTGGGTGCCTATTGGTGTCATGATTGGTCTAAATAGCCGTCTTACCAGCAAGCTTCAACCTTGGGTCCAGTTTATGGCGGCGTTTCCGGCCAATCTTTTCTTTCCTGTAATTGTGGCGGTCATTGTGCAGCACCATTTAAACCCCGACATCTGGCTAAGCCCTTTGATGATCCTTGGAACCCAATGGTACATCTTGTTTAATGTGATTGGAGGGGCCGCCTCAATCCCCTTTGATTTTCAAGAACTGACAAAGAATTTTCATGTCAAAGGATGGCTTCAATGGAAAAGACTCTATTTGCCAGGTATTGCGCCCGCTTATGTAACCGGCCTTATTACGGCTGCTGGCGGATCTTGGAATGCCAGCATCGTCGCAGAATACGTCAGCTGGGGAGATCAAACCCTTGAAGCCCAAGGAATCGGGGCTTACATCGCTGCAGCCACAGCAAGGGGCGATCAGCCGCGCATTTTGTTAGGAGTGTTGATTCTGTCAATCTATGTCCTGATCCTTAATCGTCTCCTTTGGCGCCCGCTGTACGTTTATGCCATCACGCGGTATCGGTTGGATTAGGGAAAGGAACACCCATGACACAAAATCTACTCACGATTGAGAATATTTCCAAGTGGTATGGAAAGGGTGAAAAACGTGCCCTTGTGCTGGATCATATCAACTTAACCATTAAAGAAAATGAATTTATCACGATCTTAGGGAAATCGGGCTGCGGTAAATCAACGCTTTTGCGTATTATTGCTGGTTTGATTGAACCTAATGAAGGCCAGATTCTTTATCATGAGAAAAAATTTACACCCACCTCACCTCGCATTGCGATGGTTTTTCAATCCCATGCCCTTTTTCCGTGGCTCAATGTTTTAGAAAATGTTGAGCTAGGGCTGGAAGCGTTGAATTTGGAATCTCAGGAACGCCGAAAAAAAGCGCTTGAAGCCATCGACCTGATCGGTCTAGATGGATACGAGTCCGCTTTTCCTAAGGAACTCTCGGGCGGCATGCGCCAGCGGGTGGGCTTTGCTCGTGCTCTGGTCGTTAACCCAGATATCTTACTTCTGGACGAGCCCTTTTCAGCCTTAGATGTCTTAACAGCTGAAAATATTCGTAATGACTTGATGGAACTTTGGATTGAAAAACGTATTCCAACCAAAGCAATCATTATGGTTTCTCACAACGTCACTGAGGCGATAGAGCTTGCTAACCGTCTTGTGATCCTGAGTCATAATCCGGGCCGTATTCTGAAAGAAATGGATGTAGCGCTTATCTATCCTCGAGATGAAACAAGCCACTTATTCCAAGACCTGGTGGATAAAGTATATACAGCTTTGCTTTCAACGGACGAATATCCTTCCGCCCTTCGCGCAAAAGTTGTGATTGGCATGGATTATCGCCTGCCCGATATCTTTATCAGTCAGCTCCAAGGTTTAATGGATGCCTTGATGGAGGCTCCCTATCACGGAAAAGCAGACATTTTTGCCTTGGCGGAGTCGGAAAATCTGTCTGCAAAAGAAGCTCTGCCCCTTTTTGAAGCCTTGGATCTTTTAGGGTTCGCAATAATTTTAAAGGGAGATATTGAGCTGACAAGTTCAGGAAAAGCAGTGGGACAGGGGGATATTTTGGAGCGAAAGAAGGTGTTTGCCTACCACTTAATGCGCAACATTCCCCTTATCAGACATGTATGTCATGTCCTCCAAGATAGCCCGCGTAAAGGGGTTCGAAAAGAAAAGTTCCTCAAAGAATTGGAAGAGCTTATGCCCCCTATTGAGGCTCAAAAAAACCTTTCCATCATTATTAACTGGGGTCGCTATGCGGAGCTCTTTTCCTACAATCACCAAACCGAAATGCTCAGTCTAGAGAATCCGACGGTTGAGGGATGAGGAATTGAAATCAATTTTTTTGAAAAGCCTATTAAAATTACCACTAACCCGCTCAACTTATTAAAAATTTACTTCGACACACCCTAAAATTATCAGAATGTTAACTTTTTCGGGTCAGGATAAATGTTGATTTAGAATGCAATCTCGAAGCGAGGAGAAAATATAGGCAGAGAGACCTCTGATAAAAATTCCCCGTTAATTTAAGACAGTACCCTTATTTTTTATGTCATTTACTACAGAATATGTGAAGGATCCGTGGTCAATAATGAAAAGCAAAAAAAATATTATTAAAAAACATATTTATCAGGAAATCAAAATAAATCTATTTATTTTTAATCAAGAGTATTTTTATTTTTTTATAGCTTTTTTATCAGGAATCGCGTGTTTTAGCTTGGGAACCCTTGCTATTGTCGGTTGGCATACAAATAGCCCGAGTTTATATCAATTTCAGCTGGGGCTGACACCCATGTATTACAATACAGCGGTATGTTTTGTTGTGTTAGGAGTTGGCCTCATAATTCTTCTTTCTCCATATAAAAGAGGAATTTCCCTTATGGGAATCGTTCTAATGACCTTCGCAGGGCTTACGTTAGCACAATATATTTTCAATCTTAATTTTGGCATTGATCAATTGTTTTTTAAAACACCTATAAGTTTGCATACTTCGTCACCCGGCCGTATGAGTCCAAATTCTGCTCTTTCTTTTGTACTATGTGGAATAGCTTTCACTCTTCTCTCTTTCAAAAATACGTCAAATGTTTTTTACTATATCGTTTTATTATTAGGAAAGATTATTTTGATGATGGGGGCCCTATCTATGCTGGGGTATGCCGTTCACCTACCTTCAACCTATCAATGGGCAAAACTTACACCAATGTCTGTGCCTACTGCGCTTAGCTTTATTATTGCTGGTGTGGGAATTTTGACGAGTGTCTATAGCAGGCACCTATCGGGCGAAATTAACCTTTCCAAAACATCACCTTATGTTGCAGCTCTCTTTGTCCTTGCTCTCACTTCTTTAATGTGGAAGGCCTCACTTCAACAAGAAACAGAAAACATTCAAGGGCTTGTATCTTTGAAAGGAGGTGAAATTAAAAGCGCAATAAGAGCAAGAATTGAAGACAGCATCTCAAGTTTAATAAGATTGGGCTTTCAATGGCATCTCTATCCCAACCTTCCGGATAAAGCTGGAGCAGATTTTGTAGATTTTTATAGAAAAAATAAAATTCTTCGAGGATTGAAATCCATAGAATGGATGGATTCCACTTTCCATCGTCAAGGCCTTACAGTGCTGCAAGGCAATGAAAGCGCCTTTACTATTGGCTCGCATCATTATTCTTCATTGCAAGAAATCTTAAAGGACGCAGAAAAAACCCGAGAGGTAAGGATAAGTAGAATTATCAATTCTACCCCTCAGGGGCCCGAATTTTTTATTGTCGTTCCTCTCGTTGAAGACTCTGATTTTAAGGGGTTTATTGTGGGCTTAATGGATATTAAGGAAATGTTAGCGGGTATCTTTGATGACACTAAAACTTCTCAATTTTCCTTTGCTATCTTTGAAAAACGCATACCAACAAAGATTTTTTTTAGATCTTCTGTTAAGCCCTATCAAGACATTAGTTCCCAACAAGAGATGATTTATTATAATCTTCAGTGGATTATTAAAGTTTGGCCTACTTATGCATATATCAAAGCAATGGAAAATAAATTTCCCTCAAAGATAATCCTTTTTAGTGGGATACTCATAGCTTTTCTTTTGTTTTTTAGTATTCACATGGGACAAGTTGCTAAATCAAAAACATTTCAGATTCACGAGAAAATGAAGGAGCTTCAATATTTTAACGACCTGATAGAAGCTTTGCGGGATTGTTCCTCTTTAAAAAAAGCAGTCCAACCCATTGCGAAATACTGTAAGCTGCTCCTTCCTTCAACATCTGGCTCCGTGTATTTTACGGATGATACAGCTAAAAATTTACATCCTTTTTCGTCTTGGGGAGGAAAACCTTTAAAATTGAATTCCTTTCCACTCAATGCTTGTGTGGCTTTGCAACAGGGAAAACCTTATCATTTAAGTAATAATAGCCTTCATAATTTGTGCGAACATTTAGAAACTGAAAGGAATCATGGTTTTCATTTGTGTCTCCCTCTCTGGGATCAAGATGACATTTTAGGTCTCATACAAATTCATAATTATTCGAGTTCAGATGCGGATCCAAAAAATCCATTCCTTTTACCTGAAACTTTAGCAAGACAATTATCGCTTTCAATTTCGAGACTAAAATTACGCGATCTTTTAAAGAATCAGGTGATTCATGATCCTCTAACGAATCTCTTTAATCGCAGATACCTCGATGAAGTATTCGAGCGTGAATTTCAAAAAGCTAAACGGTATTCTCGGCCTCTTTCCGTGCTCATGATAGATATTGATTACTTTAAAAAAATTAATGATACCTATGGGCATGAGATTGGCGATGAAGTTTTAAGAAGCATCGGCACATTTCTCCTCAAGAACTATCGTAAAACGGATATTCCTTGTCGGTTTGGCGGAGAAGAATTTATTATTGTGTTCCCAGAAACACCCGTTGAGGTCGCTATGAAGAAGGCTGAGGAGTTACGGCAAGCCGTCGCTAATTTTCAAATCAATTTTCAAGGGAAAACGATTAAGGGGATAAGAATCTCTATAGGAATTTCTACGTTTCCTCAGCACGCTCATTCAACAAAATCATTAATTTCTTCAGCTGATGCCGCGCTTTATAAAGCTAAGGAAGGGGGACGGAATCGTTTGGAAGTTGCATCGCCTCGATCTAGGAAGGACAAAGATAAATCAGCTTGAGATCGTGGACCCCAAAAAAATTTAAGAGATTTCCCTCTCCCATCTTTGTTTTCTAACCTTGAAACTTTGGGAAAAGAGTACTTTGGCCATTCCAAAACCGCTAACGATGACCCATGAGACTTCCATTGCAACCGCAGCCAGATTCCAGCAATATAATAATGACACTAAAATCAGAAGCCCCCCGATCAAATTTAAAAATGAAAAAAGGATGTTATGGGAGTCTAATCGTTTAGTTTGCAGAAGGATATAAGCAATAAGAACAATCACGGTCCCAAAACAACCAATTATATCTGGTATATACGTCGTAAATGACGAATCCGTTTCTTCCAAAATAACTGCTTGATTAGAATTTGTGAGCATTTTTTAACTGTCCTTTAATGATTTATTACTTATTATACACATAAAATTAAAAAATGGAAGAAGGATGGTGTTTTCTTTTCATTGTATCCTTTATTTGACAAGGCTCCCTCTTTAGCGTAGAAGAAATGTCGAAACTATTAAAAATTGGAGAATAAATGTCCAAAGAAGATCTAATCGAATTTGCAGGAACTATTATGGAACTGCTTCCCAATGCGACATTTCGGGTGGAGCTTGAAAATGGCCATACGGTTTTAGCCCATACTTCGGGTCGCATGCGAAAAAACCGTATTCGGGTTCTTGCAGGAGATAAGGTTACCGTTGAAATGACACCCTATGACCTTAGTAAGGGACGCATTACATTCCGTCATAAATAAATGAAGCTTACACTTGCATCTTCATCCCCTCGTCGGTTAGAGCTTTTGAATTCGATCGGCATTATCCCTCATCAAATTCTTAGCCCTGACATTGATGAAAGTCCTTTAAAACACGAGGACGTGCGTCCCTATGTGGAGCGTATTGCGCGTCTCAAAGCTCAAGCTATTCACCATAATGATCTAAATGCCTATGTTCTGAGCGCTGATACTGCCGTCGAATTGGGGGGTAAAATTATCTTAAAAGCGGAAGATCGGGACAAGGCGAAAGCCATTTTAACAGGTCTTTCCGGGCGTCGTCATCGGGTGTATACGGGCGTTTGTGTGATTTCGCCTGAAGGGAAAGAGGCCTGCTGTACAGTCCTAACGCGTGTGTCATTTAAGCGCCTTTCCCCCGAAGAACTTAATAATTTTCTAGACTCTGGAGACTGGAAAGGCAGAGCAGGAGCCTATTCTATTCAAGGGGAATGCGCTAAATTTGTGAAGTTTATCTCAGGATCTTACACAAATGTGGTGGGCTTGCCCCTTTATGAAACAGATAACCTCCTTAAGGGACTAGGCTTTCGTGGCTGAGATTTTCTATACGGTTGCTTCCGATCTTCACCGTATGGCTCGCGTAGCAGGGGGACTTGTTCAAGAGATCGATTTTGAAATTCCCGAAAATCCGCCCTCCCTGTGGGGGGGAATTTACTTGGGCAGAGTTGTTGAAACGCAAAAACCTCTCCAAGCAGCCTTTGTTGATATAGGACAAACACAACTGGGACTTCTGCCTCTGCGAGAAGGAAAACTCACATCCGTCACTCATGGAGAAACGGTTCTGGTTCAAGTTACGCGGACAGCAAATCCATTGGACGCCAAAGGCGTGCGTTTAACGCGTCTCATTACCTTATCCCTTGGTCCTCTTCTCTATACACCCTTTACACCAGGATTAAGTCTTTCAAAGAAAATTAAGAACAGAGAATTTTTTAAAAATCTTTTACCCTTGTTACCGGAAGAGGGCTTGATCGTTCGTTTTGGAGCGACAGAAAGCAAACATCTTTTAGATCTTCTTTCCCAACTCCGGAAAGAGTGGGAGACAATCCAACAACAGCTTGCTGAAAAACCCCCCTTTTGTGTTAGCCCGCCCTCTAACCTTCTCACACGCGTTTTACGGTCTTTGAGCCCTTCTGATACCCTGGTGATCGATGATCGGGCGGTGTGCTTGCTCACAAAGGGGAAGGGGACATATGCAAAAGAAAAGGCTTTTGATGATGTTTGCGAAGAGACTTGGGACAGTCTTTCCTCAACCACCCTTGCCATGCCCGAGGGAGGCAACCTGTCAATTGAAGAAACGAAGGCTCTGGTGGCCATTGATGTAAATAGCCAAGGGGCTCTCAAGCATGTTCTGTCTTTCAATCGGTCGGCGATCAAAGAATGTTTACGCCAAATCCATCTGAGGGACTTGGGGGGAAAGATCGTTATTGATTTGATTGGAGCCCCTCAAGAATTAGCTCCTCTTTTGCAAGGTCTGACCATCCCTTCTAATGTGGAGATTTTTGGTCTGTCCCCCCTCCATCTTTTGGAATTAATCCGGAGGCGACGACGCCTCTCCCTTCCTCAACGCTTAAAACTGCAGATAAATTAAGGAGATGAGTTATGGAACCCCCTAAGAATTCAAAATGCCCCCTCTGTAAAAAGCCAAGTGTTTTCGAGTATCGACCCTTTTGTTCCAAACGGTGTGCGGATGTCGATCTCGCTCATTGGCTTCGAGGAGATTATACGATTGAAGGAGATGAGGAGAAACAGGAGGGAGATAACACTAAAGAGGAGTAAGGCCAATAGTGATATTTCGTATTTATATGTACACCTGGAGCACAAGATGGAGGGGGCCAAGATGGACGAACTCCTTGTACCCTTTCATGCCTCTTTTGAACGTTTGCGTTTTCTATTTTATTGTTATCTTATTTTTATAGGAATAAAAACTACTTGCAGGCTTGTTGACTTGCTTTGTTTTTAAGTCATAATCTAATGTGTGTGTCTCTTCAATGATGTTCCATTTTTCCACTCTTTTAAATTCCGCCAAGCCAGAGGTTAGATTTTTATCGATAGAAAGGGAAAGGCCCATTTTCCGGAGCTTAAATTTAGCATTTGTAGAGTCCATTTCAAATAAATTCATGCAGTCCCCGTAGGCTGCGAGTCTCCTGTCTTGTGTAGCAGGATTGTCCATGGGATCATCGATAATCTCTCCTTCCAAATTAAAATAATAAAATAGCTTTATCATCTAAGGATAACTCTTCCATACGATTTGACTAAATCTCTTACGGATTTCTAGGTTGTTTAAAGAATCAGGATCTTCAGCAGAATTATAATACTTACCCTTTTGAATTGAGTCTAAAGCCCGCTGTATGTTTATATCAATGAGTCCTAATCTACAGGCTTTCACCATAGGGGCATGTGCACGATCAAGTATATAAAAGCCATTTTCATAAGGATGGTTATAATCGCCCGCATTATTTTTTGCCATGACAAGGCCTGTTTTATTAAGCTTTTCGATGGCGTCCGCATCAAAAAGCTCAGCATAGGACAGAGGAGGAACATTTAAATCAGCATAAACAATATATTGAGTTGATTTATCAGGATTTTCTATAGGATCACCAATAAGAGTCCTCAATAGATCAGAAAGAAAATAGACAGGCATTTTTTCTGAAAAAACGTCCTTATATTTTTGAACGAGTGGGAAATCACATAAGTCTCGTAAATATAAGGAAGGGTGCATCGTGTTTCGAGCCTTAAACAGATTGTTTGTGTTATCAACCTGAGTCGTGTTTACAAAATCGGAATGGTACCAAATATAAATATTGTTGCTTTCCGGGTTTTTATTTGCCCATTGAAAGGTCGTTTCAAGGTGATCTAAAGTCTTCTCTTCAGGGAAAATATAGGTGTTGGCATCCTTAGAATTCTCATTTACCCACATGAGATGAAGAGAGTAAGATTTTTTAACCCCCTCCACGTTTTCACTCAGGTCGAGCTCCATCGCAAAGGCTGGGAGTGAATATATACTAATACACAGCAATGCTTCTTTAGAAAAACAATACATAAAAAACCTAAATTATATTACAATCAATTTTTATATAGTGTCGAAAATAAAAATGTCAATTGCAAATTGGTCTAAGTCATGAGGCCCTCACGAAACGGGGGGAAGAATAGAGTGCTTTACGCCCCCGGACCCAGGGAAGGTTTCAAACAAAAAAATCTTCAGTCCCAGAAATTAAGGAATCATACCCTCCGCTTACGCAAAGGGTATGATTCCTTAATTTCCGGGATGACGACGCCGGGGTGGGCGAACAGGTGCTAATAACCCGGGCAATAAAATGAATAGTCACTACAGAACGGATCACAATGGCGACAATCGAGTTGTCCTCCAGGACTGTTTCGCCCACTGAGAAGAGGATTGAAACAGTCTGCCAAACATCCTCGGCACTTATCCGTATAAGCTTCAGAAGATACATTCATTCCCACTACTAATAAAGATAGTGCAAAAAATAAGTTCCCTACCGTTTTTTTCATCTTTTCCCCGTTTTTATATTAATCAGTACTTTTAATCTAGCACGTGAAGATTAAAATGAGGTTAATGGAAGATGTCTGAAGTTCCATCATTTTTTCTCGCAATTTTTTTCTAAAATCCTACTGTTTTTATACCAAGTATTTTTAGCCCTAGAACAACCTTCTTCTCGTTCGTGCCTTCAGCGTAGCGCTCAGCTTAAAGAGCTAAAGGCGAAATCGAGAGATACGGTTTCTGACAATCCTTCCGGTGCTGCTACGCTCCGGATGAATGAAGAGGGGGTAGTTGTGGAGTCTGAAAACCATAAATATCAAAATGTTAATTTTAAGTTCATGAGGAGTAAGCCTGTACCTTAGGTAACCTCACTCCTTCTTCTTACAAACATCCACATAAATTCCAGCAAGGCTGTCAAGGGTAAGGTTCTCATTAACAAAGTGTGTAAAGGACAGATCTTGAAAAAAAATAGAAGAAAGACCGCCAGTGGTCACAATCTTAATTTCAGAGGGGCCGTGAGATTGTATATATTCTTGGCACGTACGTTTCACAAGTTTTTCAATCATGCCGACATATCCCCAATAGGTCCCTGCTTGCATAGCGTCCACTGTTGTGGTTCCAATCAATTGACTTGTGCGTGCAAAAGCGATAGGAGGAAGTTTAGCTGCGGCTTCATGGAGCGCTTTTAAGGAGAGCTTAACACCGGGTGCAATGGCGCCCCCAAGGTAACGACCCTTACCATCAATAACCTCAAGAGTTGTAGCGGTCCCAAAATCAACAATAACCAGCGGCCCCCCATAACGCTTGTAGCCCCCATAAGCGTTGACCAAGAGGTCTGCGCCTAAGTTTTCTGGTTTATCAAGTTTTATAACCATTTTTAAGTTTACACTTGGTTCCCCGATCACGAAAGGTTTTTTGTTAAAATAACGTTTAACCATCCACTTAAGATTGAATAAAACTTCAGGAACAACAGAGGAAATGATAACGTCTTCTACCGAATCAAGAGAATATCCTACAAGGGAAAGCCATTGGTTTAAAAAAGCAATATATTCATCAGCGGGCCTTTGGGGCTCATTTTTAAGACGCCACTGGCTAATTTTTTTTTTGTCTTTATAAAGGCCAAAAACAACATTAGTATTTCCTGAATCAATGACTAGAAGCATGCTGTTCTCCTGCTAGAATTTCGCCCGCCGTAAATTTTTTTAACCCCGCCGATGTTCTCAAAAGCAAGGCTCCTTCCTCATTAATGCCCTTAAAAATTCCAATCCGCAGTTTTCCTTGCAGATCAAAAGAAATTTTTTGTTCAAGCCCTGCAGCGTAGTCCATCCATAAACTATGTATAGGAGAGAATCCTTCCTTTTTCCAGAGAGAAATATAGTGTTCAAGAGAAGTTGTAATTCCATAAAGGGCCTCTTTCAAAGATATAAAAATACCCTCATTCTGAAAAGATGTTGTTGGATAGCGGACATGTAGTGGTTGAGAAACCAAGTTCAACCCACAGGAAATCAAATATGCTGTCTCTTGGCGATCAGCAAGGGGAATGGCTTCAAGCAAAAGCCCTCCGACCTTTTTCCCATTTAAAAGAAGATCATTGGGCCATTTATAGGTTATGCCATGCCCAGGGGGCAGCAGAGATCGTAAGTATTCTCCCACAGCTACACATGTTACAAAAGACAGTTGGAGGGCTTCTGAAAGGGGGTAGTTTAAGTAAGTGATAAAAGTCATATACAGATTGCCAGGTAGATTTTCCCAAGAACGTCCACGCCGTGCACGCCCCTTTACCTGCTCAAAGGCCACAATCACCAAGCCTTCCTTTGCACCTTGTTGAACACAAGCGTGCGCTTCGTCTATGGTGCTCTCTAGCGTTTCAAAAAAACGGAATATTGCCATTTTTATTTTTTACCTGAGAAATATGAAAGCAGCCCTTTGGGCCATTTCAAGTACGGGATTTGGAAAAACAAAGAACAGAAAAATAATAATTGCACATAAATTTAACACAATTTTCATCTCTATCGATATGGCAACTGTTTGACCATAAGAAGCGCCTGGAAATTCAGGTACATTATCAAAATACATTACTTTAACTATTTTTAAATAATAGTAAGCGGCAACGACTGACGTTAACACACCCGCGATAGCAAGGCTAAAGAGGCCCGCAGATAGGGCAGCTTTTAAAACATATAATTTAGCAAAAAATCCTGCTAAGGGGGGGACGCCAGCAAGGGAAAACATGAAAATAGCGAGGCTCAAAGCAATTTTCGGATGAAGTTTCGAAATACCGGACAAATCTTCAATATTTTGAACGCCCATCTGACCTTTTCCTCTCAGACACATAAGGCATCCAAAGATTCCAATAATCATGACCAAATAAAGTGTTAAATAAACAAAAACAGCTTGAATACCCTCATCATTACCTGCAGCAATCCCCATAAGAACATAGCCCATCTGCCCAATAGCGCTATAAGCTAAAAGGCGTTTTATATCTGTTTGGCGTAAGGCAGCAAAAGCTCCTAAAACCATTGAAGCAAAAGAAATAAAGACAATAACAAGCTGCCATTCGCCATAGAGCAGCATGCATGGTTTAATCATAATCCGTAAAAAAATCACCATGGCTGCTATTTTAGGCGTTGCAGCAATAAACGCCGTAATCGGGGTAGGACACCCTTGATAGACATCGGGGGTCCACATATGAAACGGAACAGCAGACACTTTAAAAGATAAAGCAGCCATAATAAAAGTAAGGCCAAGAAAAATCCCCATTGAAAGCCCGCCCGCGCTTTCCATTCGAACGACTGACTCTAAAATTTCAAAGTTAGTAGATCCGGAGAATCCATAAATAAGGCTAACACCATAGAGATATAAACACGTCGAGAGAGCCCCTAATATAAAATATTTAAGCGCTGCTTCTGAAGATTTCTCTTCCGTTTTGTTTAAAGCAGCAAGAATATATAAGCATAAACCCTGCATTTCCATGCCTACAAAAAGAACCATAAAATCATTTGCTTCAACCATGAGCATCATCCCAACTGTTGCAAGTAAAATGAGGGGAGAATACTCAAAAGAATCCAGATGCTCATTCACCATGCTGGGGAGTGAAATGGCTAAGACGGCACCAGAACCTGCTAGAATCAAAATTTTAGCAAAATAGATAGCATCATCTTGAATAACTTGACCTTGAAATGTCACCCACTGCGCACCCGATAGGCCTTGGAAAACCAAAATGAACAAGGCAAGGATGAGAGAAAGAATAGCGATGCGACCATAGATGCGGAAACTCGCGGAGGAATCTTTTTCTCGAAACGCCCCTGCTATTAGAAGACCTAACGAAATCGTAACCAATATCAATTCAGGAATGATAAGCTTAAAATCTGGCGCATAGAAATTGATCATGAATTTTTTTCCTATTCATTCACGCTTCGGATTTCAAGAATTCGAGTAGGCACCGGAGCGGCGAGGTCGACGAGCATATTCTTATACGTGACCGATGGCGAGCCTCGATGGGCAGGGCCCCCAAAACTTGAAAAGCGAGGCATATACAGGGCGATTTCTAAGGACTTCTTTTTATCTATAATTCCTTCCGCTTCAGGGTCCATAGCGATGTTATATTGATCAATGATATGAGAAAGAGAGGCTCCCATTAGATTAAGAAGGGGCATAGGATAAATACCTAATATTAAAATGCCAGCTAGGAGGGGCGTAAAAACGATCTTTTCCCGCCAATTAAGATCAGGAATACTCAACAGCTTGGGGTGGACCATAATGCCAAAAACAACCCGTCGGTAGAGCCAGAGTCCATAAGCCGCCCCAAACACCATACTGATTGTCGCCAGTGCTGCGGCCCATGTGCTCACCTGATAGGTTCCAATAAGAACAAGAAATTCACCAACGAAACCACTGGTCCCTGGCAACCCTAATGACGCTAGGATAAAGAGCATAAAAAAGACGGCATAGCGGGGCATACGGTGAACAAGTCCGCCATAATCGCTGATCTGGCGACTATGTATGCGATCATAGACCACACCCACGCATAGAAATAGAGCGGAAGAAATCAACCCGTGACTAACCATCTGGGTGACGGCCCCTTGCATGCCTTGAGCATCAATCGTGAAGATGCCAAGTGTGACAAACCCCATATGCGCAATAGATGAGTAAGCAATAAGCTTTTTCATATCCACCTGCACGAGAGCAACAAGGGATGTATAAATAATCGCAATAATACTCAACATAAAAATCATAGGCGTAAAGTAAGCAGATGCTTCAGGAAACATGGGAATAGAAAACCTTATAAGTCCATATCCCCCCATTTTTAAAAGTATACCTGCTAAAATAACTGACCCCGCTGTTGGAGCTTCAACGTGGGCATCGGGTAACCATGTGTGAAAAGGAAACATGGGGATTTTAACAGCAAAAGATGCAAAAAAGGCTAACCATAACCACGTCTGGACTTGAGGATCGAAGAAAGTTGTTAAAGCCAAAGGAATACTGCTCCCCCCCACCTCAAAATAAACATAGAGGATCGCAAGTAACATAAAGACCGAGCCCAAAAAGGTATAAAGAAAAAACTTAAAGGCTGCATAAATTCGGTTAGGGCCTCCCCAAATACCGATGATGAGAAACATGGGAATGAGAACACCTTCAAAGAATAAGTAAAAAAGTATAAAATCAAGAGAGGAAAACAGGCCAATGAGCAGTGTTTCAAGAACGAGAAATGTAACCATAAATTCTGCAACCCGAGTTTGAATGGCTGTCCAGCTTGCAAGGATACAGATGGGGATAAGAAGAGCCGAGAGCAGAACAAAAGGTAAAGAAATACCATCAAGTCCTACATGATAACTTACGTTTAAAACGGGCATCCATTGAAGCTTATCTTGAAACTGAAAATCTGAGGTTTCAGGGTTAAAATTTCCCCACAAGGTAAGGGCAAGCCCAAGTGTAACAAGAGATGTCCATAGGGCTACCCAACGCGCATTCGAGGCAAAGGCCAGCCCCCCGTTCCCTCGATTGCCCATAATCGCCAACACACCCAAAAGAGGGAGGAAAATCGTAATGGTTAGGAGGGGGATTGAGGCCATTTATGTTTTCTCCAGGGTGGTTGTCTTATTCTTATGAACTTCTCCTCTAAGGGGAAGCTATCTTAGAAAAAAAATTCGGTCAATATGAAAGTAAAATATCAAGCCCTTCATCCGTTTCGTCTGCCTTTACTCTCCTTACGGGGCGGGGATTTTATTGACGAAAAAATAGTCTGATGTCTAAATATAGGTTATAATACGACTCAGTCGGAATTTAGGGGAGGGGGAAGGCCATGTTCAGTGGTTTGTTGTCGCGTTCCCTCGCTTTTGCGGAGCCCCCACTATTGATGATTTGGAGTCATGAACAAGGTTTAAAAAAGGGAACAATATGCGAACAGTTACAATTTTTGGGGGCTCAGGTTTCGTTGGGAGGTATATCGTCCAAAAATTTGCGGAAAATGGTGATCAAATCCGCATTGCCGTCGGCAATCCTCTTGCTGCCCAATTTTTAAAACCGTTGGGAGAAGTTGGGCAAATTACCCTTGTTCAAGCGTCTCTTTCTTCCTTAGAAAATCTCTCCCACATTATGCAGGGCTCGGATGTAGTCATTAACCTGGTTGGCATATTGTATGAAAAGGGAGCTCAAACCTTTGAGCGCGTTCATGTGGAAGGGGCCAAAAATATTGCTGAAATTGCCTCAAAACTTGGGGTTCCCATTCTTCTCCATATGTCGGCTTTAGGGGCCAATAAGGACTCTCACGCGCGGTATGCTTCCTCAAAAGCGCGGGGAGAGGAAGAGGTCCTAAAACATTTTCCCGAAGCTACCCTATTCCGCCCCAGCGTTATTTTTGGAAGAGAGGATTCATTTTTGAACCGCTTTGCACAAATGGCATGCCTGTCCCCCTTTCTCCCTCTCATTGGGGGAGGGAAAACGCTCTTCCAACCGATTTATGTGGGAGATGTGGCTGAATGCTTTTTCAATGCATCCTTTTTGAAAGAGTCTAGAGGTAAAACTTATGAATTAGGGGGACCTTCAATTTATACCTTTAAAGAACTTATGGTTTATCTTTTACAAACGATTCATCGCAAGCGACTCTTGCTTCCTCTGCCGTTTGGACTTGCTAAGATTATGGGAGCGGTAGCACAGCTCTTACCCACCCCTCCCCTCACACCTGATCAGGTTGAGCTTCTAAAAACCGATAATGTTCTTTCACCCAAATCCTTAAAAGCTGAAGAGTTAAGGGTTCAGCCGAAAGCCCTCGAAGCCATAGCCCCTCTTTTCCTTGCTCGAATCCGTCCCAGAGGAGGGTAAAGCTATTTGAAATCCTTCCTGGCGTTTGACCCCGAATCGAGCCGAGGATCTAACACTTTTAAAGAGTTCGCCTATACCTGAATGCATGATTTCCAAAGTCTAAACCTGGACGACCGTTTCTTTTTGTGTCATGTTGCTTTAATCTGAGTTAGCTTTTGTTTTTTAAAAGAGGTAAATCTGTAGTGTCGGACTTCATAGCCCAACTCATAGGTCTAGGCCACCAATACAAAGGGGTCCCTGAAATTTTTAAAGACGTTACCTTTGGGATTGAAAAGGGTTCTTTCCATTTCCTTACCGGTCCCAGCGGTTCAGGAAAATCGTCCCTCCTCAAAATGCTATATTTGGGTTTAAAACCAACTTGGGGCAGTCTTCAGCTTTTTGGGGAAGATACTTTAAAAATGCAATCCCGGCTTGTTCCTCTTTTACGTCAAAAAATAGGCGTTATTTTTCAAGAATTCAAATTGTTAGAACATTTAAAGGTCGTGGACAATGTGGCGCTTCCCTTGAGGGTACGAGGCGTGGACGCAAAGCAGTGTCGCAAACAGGCTCAAGAACTTTTAGAGTGGGTGGGCCTTGGCGAGAGCTTAGATGTTTATCCCCCCTCACTGTCAGGAGGGCAAAAACAACGGGTAGCCATCGCCCGCGCTGTTATTGCCCAGCCGGAGCTTCTCCTTGCAGATGAGCCAACAGGCAATGTGGATGACAATATGGCTATGAAACTTCTCTATCTTTTTGAAGAATTGAATAAAAGAGGAACAGCGGTCATTATTGCAACCCATAATCCACGGCTTATCGAAAGATCTGCCCATCCCCACCTTACGCTGACAGAGGGAACGATTCTTCAGCTCCCAAAATGTACGGTTCTATCATGAGTCATCACCATGATCTTCCTTTGAATAAAGATATAACGGCTCGGTTTGTACCCAAAATTGTAGCCTTAATGGTGTATCTAGGAACGCTTTGCTTTGTCTTTACGCTTTTTATGATTCATTCATCCGCTTTATGGGAAAACCAATTAACCACCCCTTTATCGGTCGAAATGCCAACCCTAAAAACAACCGAAGCAAATTCTCTACCCTCTAGGGTCCTTGACCTTTTAAATCAAACGCCAGGAATTCAGCATGCCGCAGTTGTTCCTCAGAAAGAAATGGCTTCCCTCTTTCATTCTCTATTAGGGGAAGATATTGATGTTGATCTTTTCTCGTTGCCGATCATTATTGACGTCTCTTTAAATAATCAAGAAAAAGTTAATTTTCAACGCCTTGAGGCGGGTTTAAAAAATATTTCCCCTCATGTGCATGTGACAGATCATAGAGGCTGGCAAATTCAAGTTTCAAATTTGTTTCACACAAGTATTTTTATTGCATTTTTCATAACGATTCTCATTCTATTCGGAGCTCTTGCAACAGCAACTTTTGCAACGAAAACGAGCTTACTTATCCACGGGCAAGTTATTGAAATTTTAAGCTTAGTTGGCGCTACAAATTCATATATTGCGAAGCAATTTCAAGTCCATGCTTTTAAGCAAGCCTTAATTGCAAGCATTATTGGATCCTCTTTTGCCTTTTTAACTTTTTTTGGACTCGTCATACTTTTAGAAAAAGCAGAGCTTCCTTTCGTCGTTCATTCTTCTTTCTTTTCCCAAACGCTCTGGGTTTTTGGGCTTGCCCCTGTGTTCATGGCCTTTGCCATGATGCTTTCTGTCCGGATTGCTGTTATGAAGGTCTTACGATCATGAAATTGGTTCTTTTGGATAGAGACGGCGTTATTAATGAAGATCGCAAGGATTCCGTAAAGTCACAGGACGAATTTATTTTGCTTCCAGGCGTGCTTCCTGCAATAAAGCTTTTAAATAAGGCTTCTATTCCCGTTGCGATTGTCACGAATCAGGCCGTTGTGGGGCGAGGAGAGCTGAGCCTTGAGGGATTAGAGAATATTCATGAGTGCTTTACAGAAGCCTTAAAAAAAGAGGGAGCTTTTATTGATAAAATTTATGTCTGCACGTCAACAGATTCTCAAAACTATTATCGAAAGCCCAATCCTGGTTTGCTTGCTCAAGCTTTGAATGACTTCGCAATAAAGCCTAAAGATGCAGTCTTCATTGGAGATGCCTTGCGAGATCTGGAAGCAGCCACTGCAATTCAATGCTCTCGTGTGTTGGTCCGAACCGGAAAAGGATCACAAACTTTAAAAGAAGGGTTACCCGACGCGGTACTACCTGTTAGGATTTTCAATGATCTTTATGAGGCAGTTCATTGCCTGCTTGGGGAGGAAATGTGTTAGTGATGAGATTAAAATATTCCTTAAGAACGACACCCTTAGCTTTCCTTGTCCTCTATAGTTTAAGACTTCTCAGCATAGCTGCCCTAGGCGGCGGCCTTTGGCTTACGGGGCTTATTCTTTTTACGAGTATTATCCCTAGCGCACCCCTCGATTCCACCAGAGCCACCGATGGGATTGTCATTTTTACAGGCGGCCCAACGCGGCTGGGTGTCGCTTTAGAGCTTTTCCAACAGCACCGTGCTCAATACCTTTTAATTTCTGGTGTTAATCCTGAATCAACTCTCAATGAAATAGTGGGCAAACAAGCTGATAAGTCCCAGATTACTTTGGGATATGATGCTCTTGATACGATTGGGAACGCGGAGGAAACGGCCGCATGGGTCTCTGCTCACCACATCAAAACACTTAGGCTTATTACTTCTAATTATCATATGCCTCGTAGTCTTTTTGAGTTACGCTACCTCCTCCCCACAGTTAAAATTATTCCTCATCCTGTCGTAGGGAAAGGCTTTTTAAAATCTAAATGGTGGCTCGACCCCTCAACCTTGCATCTTGTCATTCAAGAATATAACAAATTTCTTTTCGCTCTTATCCGTCGTCCTATACAAGATATCCAGAAAAGACTAATCCCCAGAGAAGGCGAATAATTATGTTCATACGTTCATTTATCTTTAATGCAATCTTCTATGGCTGGACTCTTCTTTGCTGTATTCTATTCCTGCCAGTTCTTATACTCCCTCGTTTTTTTATTTTAAAAACGACGAAGATTTGGATTTATGGTGTTGTCTGGATTTGTGAAAATATTTTGGGCCTTCATATTAAGGTTGTGGGTCAGGAAAGATGGCTTATTTCTCCCGCTATTTTTGCTGTTAAACATCAATCTGCCTGGGAAACACTTATTTTCCATTACTTCCTTGTTGATTCGTCCATCGTTCTCAAAAAGGAACTCGTATGGATTCCTTTTTTTGGATGGTATATAAAAAAATTACAAATGGTTCCTCTCTCGCGATCAAAAAACAAGGGAATGCAGGATCTAAAAAACCTTTTAAGGGCAGCGGAGGAAGCTATTAGAAAGGGACGCCCTATAGTGATCTTTCCGGAAGGAACAAGGTCCATACCCGGTCAAAAAACAACGTATCATTCAGGGATTGCAAGCATCTATCTTCATTTGAAAATTCCTGTCATTCCTATTGCCCATAATGCGGGGCTCTTTTGGCCCCGTCGCGGGTTTATGAAGTATCCCGGATGTATCACTTTAGAACTTTTAGAGCCTATCCTACCGGGTCTTACCCGGCAAGAATTTATGCGCGTACTGGAAAATAGAATTGAAACGAAGACAAATGAATTGATGAATCAAGGAATATAAAACATGCTAAAAAATCATAAAAAGTTATTAATAGTCCTCATCCTATTAGTAATTTCAGTCATTATTGCTTGGTTTTTTTTCTTTTCATATAGCACTCGGTGGCTTGAGGACAGGATCACGATGGGAACGGAAAGTTTAAGAAAAAATGGGTATGCCATTTCTTACTCGAATGTAAAATTCTCAGGGCATCCTCTCTCCATAAAAGCCACTTTTCAAAATCCTCATGTTAAAGATCCAAAAGGGTTTATAGACTGGCAAGGTCAAGAAATCGAAATTAGCATGCGTCCCTGGGCCTTCTATACCTTAAATTTTTATTTTCGAGGAGAGCAAAAACTTGTGGTGCCACCCTGTGGTTCGTTTCCTATAGGAACGCTCCATCTAGAGGGTGCATCGGGAATGGCGCATCTTAGCTCGAAGGGTCGTCTAGAGAACTTCACCTTTATCGTGAATCGCCTTTCATCTTTCCTTGGAGAACAACCACAGCCCCTTTCTCTAAAAGATCTGTCTTTACATATGAGTAATCTTACCGATCCATTAAATCTCAAATTATCTTTGTCTTCGGAATTAGAAAATATAGAAAAGATCCTTAACAAAACACCTGCCAATCATCCTTTTACGGTGAATGTTGTAGCTGATCTTTCGGGATTTAAGTCAGAGTTTCCTTTCCCCAAATCCCTTGCGGAGTGGCGTGATGGGGGGGGCGTTTTAGAAGTCCGCCTTTTAAAAATTGATTGGCCTCCCATTCTTGGGGAAATAGAGGGCACCTTAACTCTGGACGAAGGAATGTATCCATTGGGATCCTTCTCAAGCCGTATTTCCGGCTATAGGGAAGCTGTAACCGATATGGTTGAGCTCGGGTGGATTAAGAAGAAAAAGGCAACGGTTGCGTTGTTTATGCTGGATCTATTTGCCTCTTCTGATGACGAAGGGGAAAAACACCTTAAAGCTCCCATCACGATGCAAAATAGAGTCTTGTCTATTGGACCTGCTCCTTTGCTTAAACTGCAACCGGTAGGGGGAAATTAAGTTTAATATTATTTTCTTGACAGTATCTCAATAGTTTGTTTTAAGATATTTAGTTGTTAAAAGGAGTATTAAATATGTTGGTAAAGTTTTCAAGCCTCGTTTCCGTCTTCACTCTATCTGTCGTTTTGGCATCCGTTCTCCCCACTTCTAGTTGGTCTATGGAGGAGGAGGAAATCGAATTGCCGATTGAAAATGCAATCAGAATCGTACGAAACATAAGCAAAAAGTCCAAGGATCGCGGGGCGTGGGGAGTGTATATCATTCCTAATTTTGAAGATCTCTGTCGTTTTCGGCTTCTCTCCCATAAGTGGAAATCCGCTGCAGATGATGTTATCATAAAGGATAAATTATTGAATATTCCCCTTCGTCCTGATAATTACAAGCATGCAGGGTTGAAAGATATCGCATCACTTGCTACTACAATCACTCTTGCTCATTGGAATGAAGATAACTCTCTCCAGATAGGCGACGCTTTGTCCAAGCATCAATTTCCTAACGTGTTGAAGCTTAAGTGTTTTCACTCGGGAGATAAGAGATTAGTCTCCCGAGATATTGGTGAAAATGGGGGAATTGCACTCGCATCGGTCCTGAAAAACTTTCCTCAATTACAAGATCTCTCCTTTCGCACCAGTATCGGTGAAAAAGGAGGAAAAGCTATGGGGGAAGCACTGTATTACTTACCTGAATTGCGCAAGATATTAATCTCAGGGAGAATGGGTCCGATCGGTACAATGGAGTTTGCTGAAGGACTTAATCACCCACACCTTGTTTTTTTAGATCTGTGCGGAAACGGGGCAGGCGATATAGGGTGTGTTGCGTTAGCAAAAAAACTTAAAAATCTGCCCAGCTTAGAAACTCTTCTCATCGGTAATATGGTATACAGTGCGACGCCGGGGGGAGAGAGTAGATATATCCAAGAAGCAGGTAATATCCAAGAAGCAGGTAAGAAATATTTCGAAGCAATGGTTAAAGAGCATAATCCCAACCTTAAATATGACCTTGAGAGGGAAAAAATTTAAACAAAAAACCCTGTTGCTTCACGCCCTAAGTATGGCTATAGTCTACACGTTCGGAGCGTAGCGCAGGCCGGTAGCGCACCACGCTGGGGGTGTGGGGGTCGTGGGTTCAAATCCCGCCGCTCCGACCATTTATCTAAGTTTCTCTCATCCCCCTCATGATAAAAAAAGGGAGGCTTTATGAAAATTGCACTTGTCAGTGACGAATTCCACCCTGTCCATAACGTTGTCATCGATTGGCTCAAAGATCATGATCATCAACTTTTTCTTTTTGGAGCTCTTAAATCAGGACACGTTGAAGAGTCATGGGTTGCTCCAACAGCCGAAGCCGCTCATGCCATTCAGACGGGGAAATGTCAGGAAGGTATCTTTTTCTGCTGGACGGGCACAGGCGTTTCTATCGTTGCCAACAAAGTTCCCGGCATAAGAGCTGCACTATGCACAGATGCTGAAACGGCCCGCGGTGCACGCGTGTGGAATCATGCTAACGTGTTAGCTCTGTCGAATCGCCTCCTCAGCCAAGATGTTGCGAAAGAAATCTTAACCGCTTGGTTTGAGGATTTTGATGCGCAAAAGGGAGAAACGGGTGTGGATGAATTGACAGCTTTTGAGAATGCGGTATCCTAATACCGCATCATTTTTTCCAATAAATTCCTTGACACAACGGCAATAGCACGATAAAAGTTCTCTATCTTCGGTCTTTAAAATAGGTAAAGAAAATGAAAACCTACTCAATGAAAGCGAGTGAAGTGGATAAGCAATGGTACATCATTGACGCCACGGATCTTGTACTTGGACGGATGGCGTCCATTATTGCAAATTATCTGCGCGGCAAGCATAAGCCTGCATTTACCCCTCATATGGATTGCGGTGATCACATTATTGTGGTTAACGCTGAGAAAATACGTCTGACAGGCAACAAGCTTAAGGACAAGAAATTTTATTGGCACACCGGTTACCCAGGTGGGATCAAGGAACGTACGATGAGCCAGCTTTTAGAAGGAAAATATCCTGAAAGGGTTATCATAAAAGCCGTTGAGCGTATGATCACCCGCGGCCCCCTAGGGCGCCAGCAAATGGGCGGACTCCGCGTTTATGCAGGTGAAAGCCATCCCCATGAAGCGCAAGCTCCAAAAGTGTTGGATATTGCTTCGATGAACCCTAAAAATAAAAGGAGCGACTGATCATGGCGAAAGTCAGTCTAGATACATTAAAGTCAGCTGTGGCTGAAAAGACGATTGAATCTTTGAACGGGGCTGAACCTCTTTCCGTGCAAGAAAAACCTCTGCCTGAACCAAAGATTGACGTTCTTGGACGCGCTTATGCGACGGGAAAACGAAAGAATGCCATTGCTCGCGTGTGGATTAAGCCAGGAACGGGAAAAGTTACGGTTAACGGCAGGGACTGGAAAGTTTACTTCGCACGCCCTGTTCTTCGGATGCTTATGAATCAACCTTTCGAAGTGGCCAATCGCAACGAACAATACGATGTGGTTTGCACAGTTGCTGGCGGCGGTCTTTCGGGCCAAGCAGGAGCCGTTCGTCATGGGATCAGTAAGGCCCTGACCTACTATGAACCTGGTCTGCGGGCTGTCCTTAAGAAAGAAGGCTTCATGACCCGGGACGCTCGTATTGTTGAAAGAAAGAAGTACGGCCTCAAAAAGGCACGTCGAAGCTTCCAATTCTCGAAACGATAATTTTTTACTCCTTCACCCACTTTTCAGGTGACCTCTCCCCCTTATGGGAGGGGTCATTGTGAAATGCAGGGTATTTATCAAAAAAATCACTCTTTTAATTGCGGCGTAAATGCAAGAAAAGCTTGTCAAATTTGCATTTTTTTCTTATCCTTTTTAGAGATAAGGGAGACAAAAGATGAATTTTGCAATTCGAAGCCTGCTTATATTGACAATGCTTACCTCAGCAGTTTATGGGGAACAGAGAAATGAACCGGAAAAAACCATACTAGAAAAAATAGTTGAATCGTTCTTCCCTGAAAAAGCAGCAGAAACAACAACAGAAATAACTATCCCTGAAAAAGCAGTGGAAACAACACCCCAGACGACTACCCCTGAAAAAGTAGCGGAAACTGCGCCAAGCGCGAACACCTCTAAAAAAACAATCGGAAAAGCACCTGAAAAGATGGCGGCTAAGCCTTTGCCTGAGATAAGTGTGGGAAGTAAGGATGCGCCTGTTGTGATGATTAATTATTCGTCCCTTAGTTGCGGACACTGTGCTCACTTTAATGCTGATATTCTTCCTAAGATTGAAGAAAAATATATAAAACCAGGCTATTTACGCATCGTTTTTCGAGACTATCCAGGGGACCAGGTCAGTCTTCGAGCCCATCAATTAGCATGGTGTAAGGGGGAAATAAAGTATTTAGATTTTATAAAGCTGCTCTATGCCCACCAAGAAAAATGGCTGTTTGCTGATGATCCCGTCGTCGCTCTTAAGTCTATCGCTCTTCAAAATGGTATCTCCGCTAAACAGTTTGAGGCCTGTCTCAAAAACCAAGAACTTCTTGATCAAATCATTGCGGTAAGGCTTGAGGGACAACAAAAGTATAATATTACAGTAACACCAACCATCGTCATTAATGCCAAAATATATCAAAAAGCCCTAGATCTTGAGGAAATTGACGATATTATAAAACCTTTGCTTGCCTCAATTGTGGAAAAGGAGAAGGACGTTCCTAAGCTTGCGAAAAACCCTGACAAGAAGGGTTGATTCTCTCCTTCTCGACCCTTATATAAGGAGAGTACTTAGAGGATGTAACCATGGCCATGTCATCAGAACAGATTAAAGACTTAATTATTCAAGCCTTTCCTGATGCCCACATCGACCTGAAAGACCTGAGAGGGGATAATGATCATTTTGCAGCCATCATTACGACAGCGGCCTTTTTTGGCAAAACGCGTATACAGCAGCATCAAATGGTCTATGAAGCGCTTCAAGGCCGTATGGGAACAATTCTTCATGCCCTGTCTCTTAAAACCCAAACACCCGCGGAGTAACTATGTCCTCAATTTTTGACCAAATCCAAAACCAAATAGATGGGCACGACGTTGTGCTCTATATGAAGGGAAATGAGAAATTTCCCATGTGTGGTTTTTCAGCAACTGTTGTGCAAGTTTTAAAAAATCTTAACGTTACTTTTGAAGTTGTTGATGTCATGCAAGATAGTGAATTGAGAGAAGGCGTTAAGCAATTTACGAACTGGCCGACAATTCCTCAACTGTATGTTAAAGGGGAATTTATGGGGGGTTGTGATATCATTAAAGAGATGTACCAATCGGGTGAGCTGCAGGCACTTTTTGCGGACAAGGGTGTTGTTTAGAGCCTTCACCCTCACAAACCAGATGCCTTCCTCATCACCTCCATAAATTTCCTATTTTCATCTTCCGTCCCCACAGATACACGTATCGAAGAAGGAATGCTTGTAGAACAATCCAATACTTTGATTCTATGCTCTTTTAATAATTTTATCACTCTTCGGCTATCTTTAAGAACGACCAGGATAAAATTTGTTTCACTTTTAAAAACCCTTTCGACCGCCCCGAGCGTAGATAAAGCATCCATCATATTTTCCCGCTCCTTTTTGATTCTTTGCCAGGATTCAAACGTCTTTTCGGGGTGAGATAAGCATTGATTCACGAGCTCTTGGGTCGGAGAAGAAACGCCATAGGGAAGCTGCACATATCTTAAAGTATGAATAACAAGCGGGTCGGCTATAATGATTCCACAACGTACCCCTGCCAATCCCCAAGCCTTTGAAAAAGTACGCAGAATAATCAAATTTTTATATTTATTAAGATAAGCTAGTGAAGAGGGTTGATCCGTAAATTCAATATATGCTTCATCAACAACAACAAATCCGTCAATAGATACACAGAGTTGCTCTATCACATCCCTCTTCAGCATCGTACTGGTCGGATTGTTTGGATTACACACCCAAATCATCTTTGGGTTGATCTTCACAACGTCTGCTAAAGAAAAAGAGTTAAGGTTTTCTCCGACCAAAGGGATATTTTTTACCTCTAAATTATGAATGAGGCCCCAGTGTTCATAAGCAGAAAATGCAGGATGAAGGATACAAATTGTATCCTTGTTCGGCTCACAAAATGTTTTTAAGAGAATATCAATCCCCTCCATGGATCCTACGGTAAAGAGAATATTGTCAGGGGTTAAAGGAGGGTATTGCTGTGATGAAGGATCAGCAGAAACACTTAACGGTGAAATGCGACTTAAATAAAGATTTTTAAGATTATATTGATGAACATCTGGATACTCGGAAAACTTTTCCGAATAAGGATTTGTATTATTACTCAGATCAATTTCCCACTCTTCATCCAAAAAATATTTTTTTATGGGCGAAGGAATAGCTAATTTTGAAACAGCAGTGCGGGTATTTGGATGAATAGGCATTGTTTTTTCCCTCATTTATATCAAGGTGTTATCATATTAAATGAACTATAAATGATCATCCTGCGGGGAGCAAGCACAATTTTAAACTGTGAGAAAAATTCTTGCCAGTGGTTGGTTTCCTCTCCTGTCATTCCCCTGCTAAAGCAGAGGAACAACAAGCGAGTATTTATCTCCAGTAGGGCGTCCCCAACTGGCAGTTTTTTTAATAGTTATTATAACAATATTTGTTTCCATAAGAATCGTAAGTACATCCTTGATTATAGTAACCTCCATAATAGGAATTATCATAGACTGTTGCCCCAATGGCACCCAATCCTATTCCTACACCGAGTGCACCTACACCATAACCATAACCATAACCATAACCGTAGCCTCTTCGGTCGTAGCCATGATGACCGCCATCATGGTGACCGCCTGCATAATGACCTCCACCACCATGATGACCCCCACCACCACGCGCTGCAACAGGCTGATTCATGTTGAGCGTCAAGATAGCTCCCAGCGCTATAGCTGATATCATAAGTTTATTCATTGTTTCCTCCATTATAAATTAAGTTACAGAAAATATAATTTTCTATTTATTACACTATCAGAATAAATATTATTATTCGTTAATTTTTTAAAATTTTTAAAAATATTAGATAATAGCCTCATTGGATTAATTACATAGAGGCAGTCCTTGAGGGTCATTAGAATCAGTCGAGCAGTTCGTCGATACTTCACCATCCACGCCTGTCCATCCCCCCTCATCTCTTCCATTAGCATCATTTCGGAAAGTATTATCCATTCTGCCCGTATTATTACTTAGTGTATGGCTCCTATCTTCAGGTGCAGCAGACCGGCCGGTGACACTCCCAGCCGCGCTATTTGCCCCTCGATCTCCCCCATTTCCTTCATCGCCACGTCCTTCATTGCCACGTCCTACAGCGCTACGTGCCTCACCACGACCACCTTCATGCCCACCTCGGGCAAGAAGAATATTAGATGTATCAATCTCTGTATAAGCCGCTTTTGCAGGCTGATTCGTTGCGACTGTTAAAATGGCTCCAAGAGCTATAGCTGATGTTATAAGAATTTTCATTGTTTTCTCCCCAAAATGTAATTTATAGAAAATATAGTTTTCTATTTATTACATTATCAGAATAAATATTATTTTTTGTTAATTTTTCCAAATTTGTATGACTTTCTTTTCATTTCCCAAAAACATTTCATGGGAGCGAAGAGCAAACCTGAGGGGAGCCTTTGATTGAGGAGAGTGCCAGGAAAACACGGCTTCGAGAGGCGTGACCTTTTCAATGTGAAAGCCCTGAATGGTGTGGGGATCCGTCGAATGAATCATGCGATTATTTAACCATAGAGTCCAATGGGTTTCATTCACATAAACAAGGGCCGATAAATAAAGATTTTCTTTTTCCTTGTCTGTCTTAATAACTTGTCTTTTAAGAAAAAAACTTTGATTAATTAGGCTAACGTCTTTTTCTGTAAAGAAGAGGGAGGGATGAGCCCAAAGAGGGGGGATAGAAAGGGAGAAAAGAAGCATGCTTGTTAAAAGGATCAAACCGATTGAATGTAGGTGGTTTGAAAGCAATCCGTACCGGCACACGGTTGTCATTGCGAGCGGAGCGCAGCAATCCACTCTTATCTTGCGGCTTTCTGGATTGCTGCGCTCCGTTCGTAATAACAAGACTTCATGGGCAGAATTACATGCGTTTTTCATAATAACACTCCCCCCTAAAAAACCACTACTCTTCATCCTTCTTCGCTCCCATAGCAAACCACTCAAAAATGAGTTCACCAGTAACAAAGTTAGGCCGTTTATTCTGTTTCGTATCTAACGGGTCGATTTCATTCACCTTCTCATTTCGACGAACGGAAAGTTTGCGTAACACAAGGATCCCAGGAAAATTTTTTAAAATATTTTCACTAAACTCATAAATATGATTATCTAAGAGAGCGTCTATCTCAATAACAATTTTACTGACTTTAAAAGCGTATCCTTCCTTCATTTCTTTGATCGTTTCCGGTTCGACTCTAAAACGGACTCCATTTAAAGAAGCTGCCCATTGATTAATACACCCCCCCCCAACCAAGCGACTTTGAGGAGAAAGCCATCCTCTCTTGATAAGAAAATTGAGCTGAGGTTGATTTTCTTTTAAAAACTTTACATTATCCTCCACAATCTTTAGCTCCTTTTGCCAGCTATAATATGTCTCTGTTTTTTCGTTAAAGTGAGCCTTTTGAATGTGGTGTTCATAAAAAGCCGTGCAAAGAGCTGCTACGCTCATGAATAACAAAATAATATGTTTCATAGCCCTCCTATCCTTAGGTGAGCCACGGGGGGGCACAGGCTGGAAGGATATTCATAGGTTTCGTGAGGTCCACTTTTGAAAGGCGCCTCAATAACCTGAATCTGGCTCTTTGGGAATGCCTTAGCTAAAGAAAAAAGGAGGTCATTGAACGCATCTGCAAGAGAACCATTTTTATCGCCAGGCATAAAAAAACTTATCTCCATATCGAAAGATTTCTCAGAGAGCCATATTAAACTTTGAAGCCTTAAGCGATGTTTATCTAACACAGAACCAAGTATTTCAAGGGTTTTAAAAGGCAACTGGAGCTGGGACTGAAGGTAATGATAATGCGCTAAAGCTGATTGGAGAAGAAGAACATTCTTATTTTTTAATAAAACTTTTCTCCTCTGAATCTGTCTTTTTAATTCGCCCATTTTAGAGCATAGGATATCTGTTTCTTGTTTATACTCTAGACTTTGATGGACAAAAATCCCCGTTAACAGCAGAGAACATATAAAAATAAATTTAATGACTCTTCCGATCCATTGATTCTGCGATGAGGTCTTGATGTTAAGCGAAAGAGTCCCTCTTGTTTGGTGACTAAGAAAATTTATAAAGGTGCTGGGGTCGGGTAAAGTGATGATGTGAGGAAGCGTTAAAGAAATCTCCTTGATAAGATTTAAAACTTGAAGTTTTTCATGAATATCAGGATAAAGTCGACTGAGAAAGTGGAGAGAGGTTCTGAGATCTTCTTCTCCAGAAAAAGGACGGCATAGTAAAAAACGTTTATCTTTGAAAATAGCATAACGTATTCTCTGACTGGTTTTGTAAATAATCACATGATAATTATCCGTAGAGGGACAATATTTTTTTAAAAACCGCCCTGCCTCTAGAGAAACAAACAGAGCGCCTTCAAGGGGATTCGAAAGGGATTTTATCCACAAAAACCAGGGCGTAAGGGGATCATTTTGTGTAATGTTTACCCATTGCAGAAAGGATTGTCCGCCCTGTTTGAAAAAGTGATACCCATGGAACTCTCCCTGTGATGTCCATTCTTCTCGTTTATGGGAGAGGAGTCGTAACCGATCCCATAGCATAAGAGCCGGTAGTTGCTCCTCTCGGATATCTTGATGGTTTCGGTCAATCAGAAGGCAAAGAGGGACCTTGGGTGAGAGAGAAAGAACATTTTTTAACTCAGATTGAAGGGATTCAATTCCTTCTGCTAAACCATAGGTATGATTCTTCGCGCCTTTATAAAGGATAATTTCATCGTCCGTTAGAAGTAAAATAAATTTCTCGCGCATACTTTTAATAATCCAGAAGAGATAGGGTGTTATAAAGGGGCAAAAAAACAGAATAAATTATGCATGCCATCAAGCATCCAAGGCATAAAATCATGATAGGCTCTAGCAACCCAACCGTGTGGTCAACTTGACGCTTGAGGGTTGTGTCAAAATACTCTTTGACATGAAAAAGGGTTTTTTGAAGCGAGCTGGTTTTTTCTCCAATTTTAACCATTTGGATGACAATGGGGGGGAAAAAATCTACTTTTTGAAAGGCATTAGAGAGAGATTGTCCCTCTTTTATAAATCGTTCCGCATCTTCAAGAGCATGATACATTCGTCCGTACTTTAAGTGTTTTCGAGCTGTCTGGAGGGCTTGAATAATATCGATCCCGCTTTCAAACATCACCGCAAAAACATGGCAAAAGCGAGCCAGGGCGAGTTTGCGCCGTAAGGGGCCAAGGAAAGGAAAGAGGTCTAAAAGACGATCTTTCCAATAGGGCCCCTTTGCATGAAGTCTAAAAAAGCTTACGAAGCCCAGCGGAAGAATGGCAACGCTCAACAAGAAAAGAAAGAGATTTTGGGATAGAAATTTCGAAATAGAAATAAGAAAGAGTGTTGAAAGTGGAATATTGCCTGCAAAAGTTTCAATAAATTTTACAAGCTCCGGCACCACAGTGGTCATTAAAATCATGATGACACTGAGCAGGACAACTGCCATGATTAAAGGATAGCGAAGGGCTTTAAAGATTTGAGCCTGTAGCTCATCCATCCATTTTAAATGTTGGAAAAGTTGCCGTAAGGCAAAGGAAAAGCGACCTGTTTTCTCCCCCGCTGTAATGAGTCCTATAAAAACAGGATCAAAAACAGAAGGGTGTTTTTCAAGTGCCTTCGAAAACAAAGAGCCCCCTTCCACATCTTTGAGAACTTCTCCCAAAATGGCTTTAAGACGCGGGATTGTTTGGAGATGATAGAGATCTTCTAAATTTTCCCTTAAAGGAATGCCCGCATTTTCAAATTGCTCGAGGTGAAGACAGAGGTCCATAAGAAGCCGAGGCTTAACTTTTCGAGAAAAAAGAAAGGGAGTTTTTACAGAATATGTAATCAGAGAAAGTTCTAACTGGCGAAGGGAGACTTTTAGCTCAAGCGCGGAAGACGCTTCTAAAGCGCCCTTCTGAATAGTTCCTCGTTTGTCCGTGGCTTTATAGCTATATAGGCTCATTCCATCCCCTGTAGATCAACAGCGCTTAAAATTTCTTCAATCGTGGTATCTCCCCTCAAAGCGCGATAGCGGGCATCTTCCACCATCGAAACAAATCCCTTTTTCTTAACAAGAGCTTTAAGAGAAAGTTTTGAAGATGTAGTCATTAGGCGCTCTTCCAACTCTTGATCAAAAACGAGAATTTCTGCTATCGCAAGGCGCCCTCTATATCCAGTTCCACGGCATGACAAACAGCCCTTGGCCATAAATAAAGTCTGAGAACAGGGACGTTTCAGAAGCACAGCCTCATGGGGTGTCATATCCCTTTCTTGTTTGCAGTGTGGACAAAGTTTTCGAATAAGGCGCTGAGCCACAATAGCTAAGAGATGGCTAGAAATCATGGGAAGGGACAGGCCTAAGTCAACCAACCGGTTAAGGGAACCAAGTGCATTATTGGTGTGAAGCGTTGTAAACACCTGGTGGCCCGTCATGGCTGCCCTTAAAGCTATTTGAGCGGTTCCAGGATCACGCACTTCTCCAATGAGGATAATATCTGGGTCTTGCCGTAAAATGGACCGAACACCATCTTCAAAACCCATCCCCCCTAGTTCGCGCATATCAGATTGGCGAATGAGAGGGAGCTGATACTCTACGGGTTCTTCCAACGTCATGATGTTGAGCTTTGGCGTACTCATATAGCTCAGCATGGAATAGAGGGAGGTTGTTTTTCCACAGCCTGTGGGGCCCGTAATGATAAAAATACCGTCTGGTCGTTTGAGCGCCTTTTTGATTTGAAGCACGACTTCGGTTGAATAACCTAGTTCATTAAGCGCCAGCAGCGAACGGCTTTTATCTAAAATCCGTATAACAATATTTTCCCCGTGAATCGTGGGATGAGAAGCAACCCGTAAATCAATCTCTCGGGGTCCTACGTAAAAAGTAATGCGCCCATTTTGCGGCCGCCTTACCTCTGCAATATTCATTTCACACATGACCTTAAGGCGCACACAAATGGCTGGCCAATAAGCCACGTGAAGAGTGCATATTTGCGACAAAATGCCATCAATACGATAACGAAGCCGCATGAAGGCGCCTTCCGGCTCAAAGTGAATATCAGAGGCTTAACTTAATCGCATCTATAAGAATAGCGTTAACCAGACGAACGGTAGGATTGAGGTAACCGTCTCGAGAAACACTATGAAGGGTCGTGCGTTCCACTTCTCGCAGCAAACCTCTAATTGAAAAATCGTACCCATAAAAATAGTCGATCGTTTCTATAATATCTGATTCAAGAGCAATAAGGGGAATGATGTCTTGGAGGGAAGGAAGTTGATGACGGAAATAATCGAGAGCGTTAAGATTAAAGATATCAGCCATCGCAACCCTTAAAATCCCGCCTTCCAGAGAAAGAGGAATGAGACAGAATTGCTCAGCGATCTCTCTGGGAACGATGGTTTTTAATGCGGGATCCAGAAGAGCCTGTTTAAGGTTGATTTTGTCATAACCACTTGTGGATGACAGGGCTTCTGCAAGTGCACCTTCACTAATTAATCCCAACGTCAGCAAGCACTCCTCAAAGGGACTCCCTTGCATTTTTTGTTCTTTAAGAGCAACTTCCAGCTGATCAAGGGACAAAACTCCTTTGCTTACAAGAAGCGAGCCTAATTGTTGAGAAAAAGAAATGATGGGCTGAATATTTTCTGCCATTTCCCCTCCCTGGTTTTTATGGCTCGTCGTTTTATCGAGTGGTTTTATGTTATCACTTTCAATATTTTTTTATAAAAGTCAGAGTTTTGTCGTAGAGTCAACTAAAAGATTTGGTATATACGAGCTCGGGAGGAGAGCATGAGGTCTTCCAAGAAACCAGACTGAAGGCCTCACTCCCCAAGCGGGTTGCCTTCTAATATACCCCTCTCTCAGCAAAAGACTGAGAGCCTCATGAAAATCTCGCGTGCTGACAGCAAGATTCTCTAATGCCTCAATCAAAATAGAGAGCCGTCGGCGCTGCCAGTCAAACGCGTTGAGGAATTGTGGAGGTGCGTGTATAGTGTGATTATCCCTGTAATCCATGGGTGTTTAGAGTTGCTTGGTAGTGGCGGGTGGATCAGGAAGATCCGTTCGTTACGTTAAACAGAATATCAGACGTTCCTAAGAAATCACGTGCATTTTAAAAATTTCTTTATTTATAAATAGCTTAATTTTAAGTTCATCGCGAGTCCGCAAAAGAGAGGGAGCGATCCAGTTTTTCTGGTTTTTTTGTATACGGAAGCAAAACACAACGGCACCAACCTTGCACAAAAACGCCCTCCTCGACAATGAGGAGAGCGTTTTAATTCAAAGCTCTTAAATTCTTACGCTTTTGAAGAATGAGAAGAAGATACTTTTTCAATCTGACGCTTAACACGACGAGCCGCAAATGTTAGCTTCCGGTCTGCTGTTGAGTTTAAGAACGCGTCAATCCCACCGTTCTTCTCCACAGTTCGGAGGCCAGCTGCTGTCACCCGCATGCGCACTTTCCCACCCAAGGTTTCACTTGAAAAGGACGTTTCTTGCAAGTTTATCGCAAAGGTTCGCCTAGATTTATTGTTGGCATGGGAAACCTTGTTCCCACTCATAACTTTTTTTCCTGTAATTTCACATACTCGTGCCATAGCTCTTTATCCTTACTATATCTAATTCTGTCAAAAAACTAAGCCAGATTGAAAGAAAGGTCAAGAAAGTTCTTCAATTCTATAAAATTGGGCGAATGAAGAGAGCCTTTTTTCAGTTATGATCAGTCTATCCCTGGGAAGCCAGCTTTCCAAGAATAGGTGCCTCAAGCTTTGGGGGCTCTTTTTTTTGCTCCTCCGTTGCTTCTCTCAACACGTAACCACGTCCCCAAACGGTTTCAATATAATTTTGCCCATCGAGCACATCGCTCAGTTTTTTTCTTAACTTACAAATAAAGACATCAATAATTTTTAACTCTGGTTCGTCAATGCCACCATAAAGATGATTTAAGAACATCTCTTTTGTAAGCGTCGATCCTTTCCGTAAGGATAAAAGCTCTAAAATTCCATATTCTTTACCGGTGAGGCGAATAAGCCTGCCATCGATTTCCACCGTACGAGCTTGTAAATTTATAGCCATACGTCCCGTGCGAACGATAGATTCAGCATGTCCCTTAGAGCGACGAATAATAGCCTGAACACGGGCAGTAAGCTCATTTTTATTGAACGGTTTCGTCAGATAGTCATCCGCACCAAATCCTAATCCCTTGACCTTATCCGAACTTTCATTGAGGCCAGAAAGGATAAGAATAGGCGTAATGATGTGGGATGCTCTGAGGCGTCTTAAGACTTCATAGCCATCCATATCAGGTAACATAAGGTCAAGAATAATGAGATCGTAATCATAAAGTTTACCGATCTCAAGACCATCTTCTCCGAGATCAGTTATATCCACAACAAATCCTTCAGAGCGCAAAGTTGTTTCAATGATTTTTGCGGTATCTGAATCGTCTTCAACTAATAAAATGCGCATGGGTCCCCCGTTAGATATATTTTTTTTGTTGCCTACCCGAATTTTTAAAATCCGTTGGATATAATCTGCATAATTTTTTCTCTATGCAGTATCTTCTCTTAATACACTTTTAACAAGGTATCTGTTAATTTTTGGTTAATTTTTATAAAATTGAAAAAATTTTCCTCAAATCTATCTCTGCGTATGCAGATTAGAGTTCTCTCTTTACATATTCACCCCTTTTATTCAAAATCAATAAGATTGCCATTATGTTTTTGATTTTATTGAAATTTAAAAGTTTATATAAGGTTTGACATTTCTTAATTGTTTGTTAAACTTTCTTGAGCTGCATCTCGCAGTGTCATAAATAAGGAGGAATTATGTATAATTATATTTTATCTCTTAAGCGTAAATATGAAGATCTTAATTTATTAATTAGGGAAGAATTGTCCCGCCCTATGCCTAATTCAGTTGTCCTCTTTAAACTTAAGCTTAAGCGATTAAAACTTAAAGAAAAAATTCATAAAATGGCCTAAGGGTTTATTTAAGATTAGATCCCTGATCAAGTCCGGGATGACAGGTTGGGAGGACGGAAACTCAATAATAAACACCGTTTGAGTTCCACGACCGCTTCAATATAGAGACACCCAGCCCTAACACTGTCATCCCGGACTTGATCCGGGATCTAAAAACATTCATACCATGTCCATATATGACGATCAGGGGGGCTTTCAAGCAAAATCTTATGGTTAGATCTTTTACCGTTGTAAAATTTCTGCCGCTTCAAGAGCAGCATAAGTAAGAATGCCAGATGCACCTGCTCTTTTAAAGGCGATAAGACTTTCCATGAGCGCGTTATCATAATCGAGCCACCCCTTTTCAGCAGCTGCCTTAAGCATGCTATATTCTCCGCTGACTTGATAGACAAAGAGGGGGAGAGGAAAAGCCTCTTTTAAGCGGTAAATAATATCCAGATAGGGAAGGCCAGGTTTAACCATGAGCATATCTGCTCCTTCCAAGATATCTTGCGCTCCCTCTCTGAGGGCTTCTCTTGCATTGGCAGGATCCATTTGATAGGTTTTTTTATCCGCCTTGCCCAAGCATGACTGGGACCCCACTGCATCACGAAAAGGCCCATAAAAGGCAGAGGCATATTTAGCAGAATAGGCGAGAATACGAACGTTTTGGTATCCTTCATGATCGAGTGCCTTACGAATGGCCCCAATACGTCCATCCATCATATCGGAAGGAGCAACAACATCAACACCAGCATGGGCAAGAACAAGAGCCATTTTTTCTAATACCTTAAGTGTATCATCATTATGAACTTGCCCCTCACGAAAAACCCCATCATGGCCGTGAGAGGTGTAGGGATCAAGAGCCACATCTACCATCACTCCCAAATGGGGAAATGTGCTCTTTAAAAGACGCACAGCTTGGCAAGTAAGATTATTAGGATTCCAGGCTTCTTGTCCTTCTTCGCATTTAAGCCGTAGGTCTGTATAAGGAAAGAGAATCACAGCCCTTATTCCTAGCTTCTGAGCTTGCTGGCACACGGGGATCAATTCATCCAAAGTATGACGGAAGATACCCGGCATTGCCAGAATTTCACGAGACATTGTTTCTTCTCGAATAAAAAGAGGTAAAATAAGATCCTTCACAGATAAATGGGTCTCCGCTACTAAGTCACGACACCATTCATCCTGGCGGTTACGCCGCAAACGACTGTGGGGAAATTCGGCAGTCAAAAGTTTCATCGGTCGCTCGCATCTATATAAAATGAATCTTAATGGACCTTAAGGGGAGTCCAGAAAAAATTAAAGGATTTTTTTAAGTTTTTGCATTTTTCCCATTGAAAAATAGCATCGACATTACTGCCTCTAAGACGTGTTGATGTTTTATAGAAGGGAGTTATGTTTATTAGATATTTTAGTTTTTTATTTATGCTTGTTTTTACAGTTTCTTCTTGTGTCTATGCCGCAGGCAAGGGGTTCTTCTAAACATAAGCACGCAGCCGTGAAGCACCAAAGAGCAGCAGCAAAGCATCAACATGCTTTGAGCCAGCACCGACATCGATAAGTACAATTAGGAAGGCCGCAAAATCCTTGGACTTTAAGCTCAAGGATTTTTTTATGAATTCCCCTTTAAATTTGTTTGAATAAGGCTTATATTAAAGATGTCAAGGAGACTTGACTATAGTGATAAACGTCTTTCGAAATAGGCGTTACGGACCCGGGGGCGGAGCCCGGCACCTCCACCATTTATCTTTATGGGGGTGAATTAGGATCGACGTGCGTAATAAAGGGTAGATTTTCACTCGGTATGGTACCACCGTTATCGGACTAAACATTGTAAATGCAAAAGCAAATACATACTCTGATATGGTTGCAAACTTAAATGCTTGTAATCTTAACGTTGAAAAGGTGGCAGTTGCTAACGCAGCTTAATCTTTAAGACGATCGCGGTCCGAGGGGCACCGGGCAACAGAAGCCCCTCACTGGTTTAAATACAGAAGGTGTATGGCTGTGGACGGATTTAATTACGAAGAAATGGTTCAAGAAAGCTTACGGAATGTGGTGCGTGAAGCTCTTGATGTTGCCGCAACAGAAGGCCTTCCGGGCGCTCACCACTTTTATATTTCCTTTAAGGCTGATTATCCCGGGGTTCAACTCGCGGATTATTTGAGGGAACGACATCCTGAAGAAATGACGATTGTGGTTCAGCATCAATATTGGGGCCTTGAAGTGGACGATAATGGCTTCTACATTACCTTGAGCTTCAGTGATTCCCAAGAACGCATCTATGTGCCTTTCCATGCTCTCATAAGCTTTATGGATCCTTATGCTAAGTTTGGTCTTCAATTTACCCCGCCACCTTTTATTGAAGTGACCGAAACCGACGATGTTGCTCCCAGCACGACGGACGGCGACCCTACCAACAATGTCTTCACTCTGGATAACTTTAGAAAGAAATAGTCTTCAGGATACGGTAGTGCAGAACGTGGTTATCAACAATAATCATTTCAATCTTTAGGTTTTATTCCACCTCTTGTGTCATCCCCGCCTTCGCGGGGATGACACTCCTTTCTGTTACAGGACGCTGTATTCTATAAATTTTTAAAATATGTCAGGTGTTAAGATCGGCAATTGAAGGCGGTAAACGCATCTAAATCGTAGAGAAACTCTTGCTACAAATGGCAGACTTCTTTATAAAGCGCCCCCACCGGCGTCATCCCCGCGAAGGCGGGGACCCAGGAAAACTCTGACTCAAACGT